>JANOMH010000395.1:0-19723 GCA_031420215.1 Rhodobacterales bacterium
AATCGCCAGCGTTATCAACAGCATCATCGACGCCGCCGCCGAGGCGAAACCAAGGTTGCCTTTGGCCGACATCGCGTTGATGGTGAAATAGGCGGGCACCCAGGTTGACTGGCCTGGCCCGCCATTGGTCATCGCCAGAACAATGTCGAATGCCTTGATCACCCCCAATGAAAGCAGGATGGCGCAGGTCAGAAAGGTGAACCGCATCATCGGGATGATGATTTCCAGATAGACCCGCCACAAGCTGACGCCGTCGATGCGGGCCGCACTCCAGATCTCGGTGTTGATGCCTTTTAGTCCGGCCAACATCAGCGCCATATAAAAGCCAGAGCTTTGCCAGATCGAGGCGAAAATGATCGCATACATCGCCGTCTGCGGATCGCTGAGCCAGTTGAACGACGCGCTTTCCCAGCCAAGGCCATGCAGGACATTTTCGATCCCGTATTGCGGGTTAAAGATCCACCGCCACGCCACGCCAGTGACGATCAGCGACACGGCCAACGGATACAGAAACACGGTGCGAAAAAAATCTTCTCCCCGGCGTTCGCGTTCGATCAGTGCTGCCAGCAGAAAGCCGACGACAATCGCCAGTGCCGACCCTAGCGCCAGCACGACAAGGTTAGAGATTGAGATGTTCCAGCCGACATCGGCAAAAAGCCGGTTGTATTGGCGGAACGGATTTTCCATGTCGATCTTGTATTCCGGCAGACGGCGCGACCGGGTGAACGACATCAGGACGGTCCAGCCGATGGCCCCGATGAACGCCACCAAGGTGATCCCGACGGCGGGCAGCAACGCAAGCTGCGGCGTGATCCGGCTCCATCTAAATCTCATCGGCCCTCCCGGTGAGCACAGATTCTTATTGCTTTTCTGTGCTGTATTATCGTTAATACTACGAAGCGGCGACGATCTGTCAAGAAATATTCTGGCCCCGGATGTTGGCCCGCGTACGGGGTGCATCTGGCGGGCTTTGGCAAGGAGAGTAATATGTTGGAAATTCCGCGACTTGGCTTTGGAACCTATGGCAGGACCGGACCGGACGGCATTGCAGCACTGGAATGCGCGCTGGCGACGGGATATCGCCATCTGGATACGGCGCAGTCCTATCACACCGAATCCGAGGTGGGTGCCGCCATCCGCAACAGCGGTTTGCCGCGCGATCAGGTATGGGTCACGACCAAGATTGACATGGCAAATTATGGTCCGGGCCGCCTGATCCCGTCGCTGCAGGCCAGCATTGATCGGCTGGGGCTGACCCCTGACCTGACCCTGATCCACTGGCCCGCGCCCAATGGGGAATTGCCGTTGGCGGTCTATCTTGACCAGATCGCAGAGGCGAAATCGCTGGGGCTGACCCGCGAAATCGGGGTGTCAAACTTTCCCATAGCACTTTTGACCGAAGCTGTGGCGCTGCTGGGAAAGGGGCAGATCCTGACCAATCAGTTCGAACTTAACCCCTTGTTCCGCAATGATACGCTGGCACGATTCTGCCAATCGGCGGGTATCCTTGTGACCTGCTATCAACCGATGGCAAAAGGCCGGATCGGGGGCAATGCGGTGGCCGCAGCCATTGCCGCCAGCCACGGTGCCACCGCCGAACAGGTCGCTTTGGCCTGGGAACTGGGCCGGGGCTATGCCGCTATTCCAACCTCGGGGCGGGCTGACCGCATTGCCGCAAATTATGCCGCACTGCGATTGACACTGACGGCTGACGATATCGCCAGACTTGATGCGCTGGACCAGTCCGCCCGGTCGATCAACCCGGACTGGGGCCCTGCCTGGGACGTCTGACCCTCTGACCAACAAACGGGCCATAGCGCCCCCAAATGGAGACTTCGATGACTGGCATAACCTCGCTCGGCCACCTTAACCTGAGGGTTCATGATCTTGAAGCCATGGCGCATTTCTATCGCGACCAAGTCGGTTTCAAGGAAATGACCCGCCTGAAGCATGAAAACGGCGACAGCTGGTTGATTTATCTGCGCATCACCGACGACCAGTATCTGGAGTTGATGACCGGCGCCGAAACCACCCAGGCCCCGCCAGACGGCCCGGCAGGCGTGACCCATTTCTGCTTTACCATCGATGATCTGGATGTGGAATCGGCGCGACTGGCGGCGGCAGGTGTTGCGCTGACCTCGCAGATCAAACGGGGGCAGGACGGAAACCGGGGCGCATGGATTGTGGACCCAGAAGGCAATCGGATAGAACTGATGGAAATGGCCCCCGATTGCATCCAATTTCAGGCAATTCGGGCGCTGAAAGCGAAGTAAAAGTTTCATGGCAAAATCGGCGGCGCGGCTCAAGGATATTGCACAGCAGACCGGATTCTCGGTGAACACTGTTTCGCTGGCGCTGCGGGGCAGCCCGCGCATCCCGGATGAGACGCGCCGCCAGATTGCAGAGATTGCCGAAAAGCTGAACTATTTGCCCAATCAGGTCGCCAAATCGCTGGTAATGCAGGAAACCCGGTCAATCGGCCTGATCCTGACCGACATTACCAATCCGGTTCTGACTGCCGTAGCGCAAGCCGTCGAATTGGAGCTGTCGAGACGCGGCTATATCACCTTGTTTGCGACATCGAACAATCAGATCGACCTTGAACGCAAGATGATCGAAACCTTTCGGCAGCGCCGCGCCGACGGCATGCTGATTTTTCCATGCAATCACCGCGAGATTGACCATATTCGCCAGCTGCGCGCCCGGAATTATCCGGTGGTCATGTTGGTTGGCGATCCCGATGCCGGGGTGGATGCGGTTTGCATGGATGAACGCGCCGGAGCTTTCAAAGCCACCTCTTATCTGATTGGCAACGGGCACCGGCGGATTGCGCTGTTTCATAGCGGCGGGGAATACGGCAATCAGGAAAAGCTGGACGGTTACAAGATGGCGCTGGCGGCGGCGGGGCTGCCTTATGACCGCGACCTGTTCGTGGTGCCGCGTGGTCACGATGTCCGCAACGGCTATTGGGCCATGGAGACATTGTTAAGCCGCAACACCGGCGCCACCGCCGTTTTTTGCGCCAATGATTCCCTTGCCCTTGGCGTGCTGCGGTTCTGCACTGTCCGCGGCATTTCCGTGCCCGGCGATCTGGCCATTTTCGGATTTGATAACATCGTGTTCGCGGAACATGCCGCCATTGCGCTATCGTCAGTCAACTATGATATCGAGGCGATTACCGGGCTGGCCATTGAACGGGTCATTGGCCTGATCAACGCCAAGGGCGAGTTACCCGCCCCCCGGGTTACACAGGTCGAACCCGAACTTGTCATCCGCGAAAGCACCGCAGATCACCAGCGGCCACTTTAACGCAGCGGATAGCGCACATAGGCAAAGCGTTGCGAATCTGGTGACCACGAGGTCACGTTGATCGTGCCCTGACCACCGTTGAACTGGTCAATATCGCGGATATCCGACCCATCCGGTGCCATGGTCCGGATGATCACATCTTTATCCGAAGGGTGGCCCAGCGTGCCGGTCGGGAATGAGATATAGGCAAAAATCGTGCCATCCGGGGCGGCATGCGGAAACCAGTTGACGCGGGCATCATGGGTCAGTTGTTCGACACCTGACCCATCCGGGCGCATCCGGAAAATTTGCGCGTGACCGGGCTCGGTCGCCGCCGCCTCGGAATTGAAATAGATCCACGCGCCGTCGGGCGAATATTCCGGGCCGTCCACCGCGCAAGACCCGTTGGTCAGCACTGTATCGACCCCGCCAGCCGCAGGGATCGTGCAAATCCGCGTCACATTTCCCGCCGTCCCGCGTTCCAACCCGACATAGGCCAAAGTATGGCCATCAGGAGAGATGCCGTGCAGATAGTATTTGAACCTGCGCGCAGGGTCCTGATCGTTGGACAGTTTCACTGGCACCCCGCCGCTGATCGGGCAGGTGTAAAGGTGGCCATCATTGGCACTGACGAACAGGCTTTTGCCGTCTGGCGAGATGACATGGTCGTTGTTCAGGTTCTCGACTGGTGCGGTGTTGATCCGGTGCGGCCCGTCATGACCGTCGGGCGAAATCCGGAACAGGCGGCCATCGGCGTTGTAGATCAGCCATTGGCCATCAGGAGACCAGTTTGGCGCCTCTATCAGCTCAGACGTCTCGAAAATCACATCTTTGCGGCCGCCACTACGATCACAAACTACAATCTCACAAATTTGGCTTGGCAACAGACGGCGGGCACCCACAGGTCGCATTGGTCATTGATCTCCAGTTATACCTGCCGGCAAGATTAACGTTAATACATGGTTTGACAATAGCATTTCTACATTGTGTCAACCGTAGTCGAACCCTTCTGAAAAGTTGCGTTTTGGCCTGGGCGGTTGTGCGGGTTCACTGAACGACGTACTCGTCAGCGTCCAGCCAAGCCAGACCCCGCCAAAGACCGGAGACGCCAGAATGTCCGAACGCAGCCGCAGTAAAATTCCCGCCGGCATCTGGGTTCTGGGTTTTGTCAGCTTGTTGATGGATATCTCGTCCGAAATGATCCACGCCCTGCTGCCGCTGTTTTTGGTCACCAGCCTTGGGGCCAGTGCGCTGATGATCGGGTTGATCGAAGGGGCGGCCGAGGCGACAGCGCTGATCACCAAGGTTTTTTCGGGCGTGCTGAGCGACTGGTTCGGGCGGCGCAAGGGGCTGGCTTTGTTGGGTTATGGGCTGGGGGCGGCGACCAAGCCATTGTTTGCGCTGGCCCCCTCGGTGGGCGTGGTCCTGACTGCGCGATTGCTGGACCGCGTGGGCAAGGGCATTCGCGGCGCGCCGCGTGATGCGCTGGTCGCCGACATTGCGCCGCCGGAATTGCGCGGGGCGGCGTTCGGGCTGCGCCAGTCACTGGACACGGTCGGGGCCCTTGCCGGGCCGCTGATAGCCGTGGGGCTGATGCTGCTGTGGGCCAATGACTTTCAGGCGGTGTTCTGGGTCGCCGTGATCCCCGGCGCAATGGCCGTGGCCCTGCTGGCATTCGGGATCAAGGAACCACCCCGCACCCCAGGTGCCCCCCGGCAAAATCCGATCAGCCGGGCCAATCTGGCGCGCCTGTCACCCGCCTACTGGCGGGTCGTAGCGATGGGGGCGGTGTTCACGCTGGCCCGGTTCAGTGAGGCGTTTCTGATCCTGCGTGCTCAGCAAAGCGGCATTGCGCTGGCGCTGGTCCCACTGGTGATGGTCGCGATGAATGTCGTCTATGCGCTGTCAGCCTATCCGTTCGGGCGGCTGTCGGACCGGGTTAGTCACCAGACCTTGCTCGGCTGGGGTCTGGGATTGCTGATTGTGGCCGATCTGATCCTTGCCAGTTCGTCGCAATGGGCCGTGGTTCTGGCAGGTGTGGCCGTCTGGGGGCTGCATATGGGAATGACCCAAGGGTTGCTGGCAGTGATGGTTGCCGATACCGCCCCCATCGACCTGCGCGGCACGGCATACGGGTTTTTCAACCTTGTCAGCGGTTTGGCCCTTTTGTTGGCCAGCGTCATTGCCGGGCTGCTTTGGGATGGGTTCGGAGCGTCTGTCACTTTTCTGACCGGGGCGGCCTTCAGCAGTCTGGCTTTGGCGCTGCTCATCAGGGTCAGGACACCCCGCCCTATACGCTGAGACGCAATATATCGGTCAATCTGTCACTGATCGGCGTGTTAGCGGCTATCGTCATCGGTAATCGGCAGGTCACACCGGACCGCATGACCGTTGCGTGCGCCGCATTGCGACCAAATCACATCGCGCGTCCTCAACAGGGCATCAATACAGCTGCTGCGGAGCAAGTGGAGTCCGGCCGCGGATACGGTCGGCAATTTTCTCGGCCACCATGATGATCGGCGCATTGACGTTGGCTGTTGGTATTGCGGGAAGGATGGCGCCATCCACGACACGCAGGCCTGTCATCCCGTGCACCAGCCCTTCGCCATCGGTGACCGCCAGAGAGTCATATCCCATCCGGCATGTCCCTACCGGGTGGTGTTCGGTATTTCCGACTTTGCGCATCCAGGCCCGTGCCTGATCCCTGTCCTGCACATCCGGCCCGGGCGCAAGTTCGGTGCCGCCAAGCTTTTGCCAGGGCGCACCCCGCGCCATCTCGCGGGTCATCGCCAGCCCGTCAAGCATCTGGTTCGCGTCACGTGCATCGGCGAGGTAATTGAAGACAATCTCGGGATGATCGTCCGGGTTCGCGCTGCGCAGGCGCAGCCAGCCCCGGCTGTGGGGCCGCATCTGACTGAGGAAGTATTGATAGCCATGGTCGATGTGGACGCGCCCCGCCTGAAAGTCCGCGCGAAAGGGCAGAAATTCGTGCTGCATATTGGCATAAGGCTGTGTCAGATCGCTGCGAAAGAAGGCACCAACCTCGAAAAAGCTGGTGGCACCAAGGCCGCCCCGTGTCAGCAGCCATTCCAACCCGATCCGCCCCCGGTTCCAGAAGGACAGATCCGAGGCGATGGAACGGGTGCCTGCCGCGGCAAAGGTCAGCGAGGCGACAAAGTGATCCTGCAAGTTTTCGCCAACGCCGGGCAGGTCTTGCGCCACGTCCAAACCCGCATGGCGCAGCTGGTCAGCCGGGCCAATCCCGGACAACAACAGCAGATGCGGCGACCCGATTGTGCCTGCACACAGGATCACCTCTCGCCCCGCGCGCAGTTCGGCCAGCTCGCCTTTGCGGCGCAATGCGACCCCACCAACACGACCCTTTTCGATCAGCAACCGGTCGGCGCGCCAGCCGGTAACCACGCTCAGGTTCGGCCGGTGTGCTATGGGGTGCAGATAGGCTACGGCATTGCTTTGCCGCCGCCCGCCATGGATCGTGGCTTGCGTAACATGCGTTCCCTCAAACGTCGTGCTGTTGTAATCCGGGGTCTGGGCCAGACCGAAATCCTCGCCCGCTCGCAAATAGGCGTCGTAAAAGGCATGGTCCGCACGGCTGCGCGAGATTTTGAGCGGGCCGTCCCCGCCCCGGTTTGGGTCACGGCCGCCTTCGAAACTTTCCATCTTGCGGAAATAGGGCAGGCAATCGGCGAACGACCAGCCTTTCAGTCCGGCTGCAGCCCAATTGTCATAATCTGACGGGTTGCCACGCACATAGACCATGCCGTTGATCGAGGAACTGCCACCCAGACCACGCCCGCGCGCCTGACCAAGCGTCCGGTCATTTAATTGCGGCTCGGGTCCAGTCGTGTATTGCCAGTTCCAGACTTTGCTTTCGATCGGCATGGTCAACGCTGCGGGCATGTGGATAAAAAGACTGCGGTCACGCGGACCAGCTTCGATCAGACAGACTCGCGTGCCCGCATCCTCGGTCAGCCGGGCCGCCAAAACACAGCCAGCCGAACCCGCACCGATGATGATGTAGTCAAATTCCTGGCGTTCGGGGCGATTGCGGATCGGCATCCTGGCTCACTCTCCTGTGGTGATTTTGCGGGCGTTCAGAAAAGCTGCGGGTTCGAAACCGCGCGCAATGGCCAGCGGAATGACGAGGTGCTGGATCGGCAGAATCTCGGGCAATGGCAACAAGCTTTCGGGTGTAACGGGCAAGCTTATGTGGCGCAGGCCATCGCCCACCGGGCCGGTGCCACTGCCAATGGTCAGACAGCGACCGCCCAGCGCCGCGATCTGCTGTGCGATTTGTTGGCTCAGGCTTCGGGCCGGGCCTTGGCCCAAATAGACGACCGCGCGGAAACCTTCGCGGACCAATTCCAGCGGGCCGTGGCGGAATTGGCCCCCCGTCAGGGCCTGACACGTCAGCTTGGCGGCCTCTTCGGTCAGCAGGGCCGCCATCGCCGCACTCGCGAAACTTGGCCCCCGCCCGATGAAAACCAGCGGCGCATCGTGACCAAGAAAGGCCGCCGCTTCGGTAGTCTGGTCTGCCATGCATTTTAGCAGCTGCGCAGCATCGGCTGCGGTCTTGGCCACATCATCTGCAGCACTGCTGCCTTCGCCGGACAGATGCGCCACCGCCAGATAAAGAGCGGCGAGCCCGGCAGTATAAGTTTTGGTCGAGGCCGTGAGTTCGGGGCCAGCCTCGGTTGCAATGCCGATGTCAGACCAGCGCGCCAGCGTGTTATCGGGCCCGTTGGTGATGGCAAGAACCTGCGCCGGACGGGCCGCCACTTCGGTCAGACGCTTGATCTCGCCGCTTTCGCCCGATTGCGAGATGGCAATAACAAGGCTTTTCGGCGTGACCACCCCCGGAACCTGCTGGCTAAGCTCGGATGCATCCCACAGAAGAACCGGCAGCGGCAAACGGCGCGACAGGTCAAGAAATGCCGGATAGGCCCCGTGCAATGATCCCCCCATGCCGGTCACGATCACGCGGTCAAAACGACCCTGTGCCAGCCCGGCGGCCAGATCGGCAAGCGGTGTTGCGTAGTCGGCGGCAAAGCGGGTGGCGAGCCGGTCAAGGATGCCGGGCTGCTCGGCGATTTCACCAAGATAGGCTTTGGACATATCAGTCTCCTGTTGTCGCGGTTTTCAAGGCGGCCAGCCCTGCGCCGATCATTCCGGCATCATTGCCAAGTTCGGCCAGCGCAAGCCGCGAAGGTGCGGCCAGAAAGGGAAGTGACCGCGCATCCGCTTTGGTCTGCAGCACCGTCACAAAGTCCGAACCCAGTACCGAAAGCCCGCCCCCGATCACGATAAGGTCAGGATGAAACGTTGCCCGCCAGGACGCGACGGCCATGGCGAGCCAATCCGTCATCGCGTCGACCAGGCCCTGCGCCGCCGGATCGCCTGCCAGGGCCAGTTGGCACAGGGCAGCGGCAGACACCTCGCCCGATTTTGCCAGTTCGGCGACCAGCGCCGGACTTGCCCCGGTGCGCGCCAGGTCAGTGGCGTCGCGCGCCAAAGCTTCGGCCGAGACAAGCGATTCGAGGCACCCCTTGCAACCTTGCCGGCAGCGATATCGTCCGGCGGGATCAAGGTTGAGGTGCCCAGAATCGCCAAGCGTGCCACCGGCTGTGACGACAGGCACGCCCCCCACCACCATTGCCACGCCAATGCCGGTGCCCAGCGTGACCATCAGCATGCGTGCCTCTGCATGGCGGGCACTTTCGGCGACTGCGGCGGCGTCAGCGTCGTTCAGCAGCGCCGTGGGCCCACCGAACCGCGCCCCAAGCCAAGCGCACAGCGGTTCGCCGTCCAGTGCGGGAACATTGGAGTTGAAGCCAAGACCGGCGGCGCGGTCGATATGCCCCGGATAAGCAACGCCAATTGGCAGTGCGGTATGCGATCCCAAAAGGTCGGCAATCGCCACCGCATAAAGCGCGGCGATCCCCTGAAAACCAGCCCCGTGTTCCGGCACCACCCGACGGCTGGCACGCAATTGCCCATCACCGCTGACCAGCCCGATTTTGGTGCTGCCGCCACCGATGTCTATGCCGATGGCCAATGTCATCGCCGACCTCAACCCAGCCGATGGCGGGCGACCCGCAGAGCAAAGCCGGGCCGGTAGATCGACCGCACCCGTTCAAAGACCTGATCTGATGCGGTCAACGTAACCCGCCAGGCGATCAGGACAGGATCACCCGCAGCAATGTCAAAGGTCGCCGCGATTTCCGGCGTGGCCTGCGCCGGTTCGATCAACGCATCGGTCCAGGCAGGTTCATGACCCCACTGCCGCGCAATCGCCTCGTACAGCGACCCTTGGCCAAATGTGGCGGGGTCGAGCCCCGGATAAAGGTCTGGCGGCAGGAAAGCGTCCTCGACCGCGACTGCCACGCCGTCGATCAAACGCAAGCGGCGCAGGTGGAATTGCGTACCGGCCTCTGCGGCGGGAACCGACAGTTTTTCGCAGATTTCTGCGGGCAACGCGCCCACCATTGCCGCACTCAGAACCCGCGAACCGGGCCTTTGGCCATTGCGCAACACCTCGGTGGTAAAGCTGTGAAACCCTGAAATGCCCTTGATCCGGGGGAGGGTCGGAAAAGATCCGCGCCCCTGCTCGGAATAGACCAGACCCTTGCTTTCAATCCGCTTCAGCGCTTGCCGGACGGTGATCCGCGACAGGCCGAATTCCCGCGACAGATCAGCCTCGGATGGCAGCGGGCGACGCCGATCATCATCCGACAAGGCCGAGATTCGCCCTTCGAGAATATCGGCCAGTTGCAGATAGGCAGGCACGGCACTACTGCGCCGGATACCTATTTTTTCGTGTGCATCAGCTGTCATGATTCACCGCTGTCTGGTTGGGCCTGTCAACAAGATTGCCTGGCAGCCCGGAGGTGTTACCTTACATTTAACATGTCATAACAACCTGTCAACCTGATGGCATGCATAACACCCAAAGGCACGCCGACCAGGATGGAGTTTTCATCAGAAAACCGAAACAGGCAGCAGCTTTTTCGGCAGCAACTTTGGCATCATATTCTGTGGCAGTCATGCCGGGCAGGTAAAAACCACTTTGCGGACGCCCCTCGATACGTCCATCAGCCTCAAGTCGCTTTAGCGCATCGCGCACGGGTTGCACGCTTAGGTTCATATGTTGCGCCAATGACCGCCGCGTCAGCACCCTATCTGGCAAGATCAGGCCGCGCATGATTCCGCGCCGAAGGCTGCGGTAGACCTGCCGTTCCACAGGTTCGTCCAGCGTAGGATCGACAAGATCGAACTTCCGCACGGTCGTTTGTTGCCGCCCACGTCTGCCAGGTGCGGTGACCGGTTCTGACATGCTTTAGATCCCAGAAACTGCATACAATTCTGAGATAGCAGATTGGCTCCGGTTCGGCCTTATGCTCGTTTTTGAAATATCAGTTAAGGCGGCAAGATAGCAGCGTGTGGGAGTGTCCAGACAATGCGCGTGACAATTGCAGGTGTACAGATTGGCAGTTCCACCAGCACCATTGTCGGCAGCCTGTTTCTGGCCGATCTGCCGGGGCGCGCCGAGGTTGAGGGGTTCGTGATGAACCGCCTGCAAGCCGCCGTGGTAAATGAGGCCCCGGCACTGGTGGCCGCTGGTGTGATTGATCCGGCGGGCCTTGAGGCGGTAATGAAGCACAGCCTTGGCCTGCGTTGGGCGCTGATGGGTCCGTTCGAGACGATGGACCTGAACGCGCCCTCCGGGTTCCTTGACTATGCGACCCGATATCACAGGTATTACGAGGCGATGGGGCGGCAATTGTCAGTCGCTGATCCATGGCCAGCAGCAACGTTGCAGGCAATCGAGACCGTGCGCCGTGCCACGGTTCCGGCAGATGCGCTGGCCGAACGGATCGCGTGGCGCGACCGGGGGTTCGTCAAAGCACCCTATCTGATACAGGGTATTTTCGGCATTTCGGGCAGCCTTGACGGATGCGCTGACGGTGGCCGCGTCGGCCTTTGCCGCGTGTAATCCGCGCAGTGCGGCTGCCCATGCCGATGCAGCCGGGGTTCTGCCGGGCGGGTACACCCGGTCCCTCTTGCACTTTGATCCGTTCCCGTTGGCGATGCTCAGGGGGTCAGGGATGCCGGCTGTCGGATGCCGACGGGCACGAATACATTGATTTTATGGGCGAATTTACTGCGGGTCCGTATGGCCACTCGGACCCGCAATTTGCCGCCGCAATCCGGTCTGCGCTGAATGACGGCTTGAACTTTGGCAAGACCCTGCCTCTGGCGGAACTGGCCGGGCTGATCAAAGCGCGGTTTTCGTCAATGGAGCTGATGCGCTTTACCAATTCGGGAACCGAGGCCAACTTGTTGGCATTGGCCCTGTTGATCTTTGATGAGGTGATGACCTCGCGCCTGTCACCGGGGGGCATTCAGGGGCGTATTGGCATTACGCCCGATCTGACCACGCTGGGCAAAAATATTGGCGGCGGCATGTCGGCTGGTGTCTTTGGTGGACTTGGGGCCATCATGGGGCGCTTTGATCCGCGCAGGGCGGACGCGCTGCCCCATGCGGGCACGTTCAACAACAACGCGCTGACCATGGCCGCAGGTGCCGTCGGACTGCGCGACATTTTCACCCCCGACGCCGCCAAAGCGCTGAATACGCGTGGCGATCGGTTGCGCCCTAGTGTTCGCCGCCTGACAGAAGATACCCGATGGCGGCTTAAAGCCCATTGCGGACCTTACCTTTTTGCCCGGAATCAAGGCGCGTAGCGCCGCCGGGCAGCGCCTGACCGCCCCATCGGGCAGGCGCTGCCCTGTGTCCGGACAGGCAGGTCAACGGCAGCTTTGTCCGCACAGCTGACCTTGGTCACTGATGGCGCTTGGCGCACAGGAATCTTGTGTCAGGTGGCGAACACTAGGCTGAACGTGACCTTTGCCGGGGCGGGTTTGCCACTATGCGGTGCTGGCATGGGATCGCTGATGAACATTCATCCGGTGGCCACGGTTCCGCGCAGCCCGCGCGATCTGGCACAGGTCGACAAGCGCATCCGCGACCAGATCTTTTTCGACCTGGCCGAGGATGGCATCTATATCGCGCGGCGCAGGTTGATAGCCTTGTCACTGGCGGTATCTGAGGCAGAAGTTGACCGGATGATGGCCGTAGTTACGGCCCGTTTGCCCGGCTGGCAGGGGCTGATGTCGCTATGACCGCTCAGCAAAACACCGACCGTTTTGCGGTTGATACAGGCGGCACTTTCACCGATCTGGTGGGGCAGGATGACACCGGCCTTGCGCGGCTGTTCAAGGCGCGCACCACGCCTTCGGACCCGATTCAAGGGGGTGCTGGATGCGCTTGGTGTTGCTGCAACGGGCTATGGCCTGCCCACCGAAAACATGGTGCAGGCCATTCTGGATATCACCGTCAAACAGGGCATTGACCCGCGCGAGGCGGTGCTGACTGGCGGCGGCGGGGCGGCTGGAGTGAACTCGGTCAAGATCGCCCGCAGTCTGGGGTGACAGCGGTTGCCGGATTGGCCACCGGACCGAGATTAAACTTGCACCGCCGTCGGCTGCCGCAATGCGCCCCCCGCGCCAGGTGCATTTCCCGGATGGCTGGCACCAGACACCGGTGCACCGGTTTGAGACTATGGCGTTTGACATGGCCGTCACCGGCCCCGCCATAACTGAAAGCGATCTTACCACCGTGGTGATTGACCCTGGTGCAGTCGCCCGCCCGATGCCTTCGGGCAATCTGGCAGTCGATATCGGTTTGGCCTGAGCGGGGAATAAATTGGATATTGTCAGCCTCGCCCTGTTGAATAACCGCTTTGAAGGCGTCGCCCGCAAGATGGCCAACACTTTGCTGCGCACCGGGCGATCCGGCGTTCTGAACATCGCGCGGGATTTTTCCTGCTGAATCGTGATAGCAAATGCCGATCTGCTGGTCGCAAACGAAGGGTTGCCGATCCATGTGCTGTCCGGCCCCGACATGATGGCACGGGTGATGAAGGAATTCTCGCCGGGTCTGGCGCGTGGCGATGCTAATCTGAACAACTCGCCCAATCACGGCTGTAGCCATGTCGCCGACCACAGGCTGCTGGTGCCAGTGATGGATGCTACCGGGCGGCATCGGTTCACCGTATTGGCCAAGGCCCATCAGGCCGATATCTGCAATTCGATCCCGACAACCGATCACCGGTCGGCGGTCGATGTGTATCAGAAAGGCGCGCCGATATTCCCATCCGTGCAGGTGCAAAAGGATTTTCAGACCAACGCTGATTTCCTGCGCATGTGCCGGATGCGCATTCGCGTGCCAGGCCAGTGGCGGGGCGATTTTCTGGCGATGCTGGGTGCGGCGCGCATTGGCGAGCAGGAAATCGCCGCCATGGCCGCTGACCTGGGCTGGGACAGATTGGCCGAATTTTCCGCCGGATGGCTGGATTATTCCGAGCGCCGGATGACCGACGCGATACGCGCCCTGCCCGCAGGCACCGCCTGCCGGTCCAGCACGCATGATCCGTTTGCCGGCACGCCTGCCAGCGGCATTCCGGTGATCGCGGCCGTGACGATTGATCCTGCTGCCGCCCGGATTGCAGTGGACCTGACCGATAATATCAACTGCCTGCCTTGCGGACTGAATCCGATCCCTCAACGCTGCTGATCACCAGCTTTGCGCTAAGCTATCTGCCACAAAATCTGCTGATCCTGATCTTCGGGGCGCGGCCCATCGGGGTGAACATCCTGCCGGAACTATCGCAACCCCTGATGTTGGGCGAGGTCCCGCATTCCCATCATGCATCTTGTCACCATCGCACTGGCCGCCTTGGCCGCAATGGTTATTGGAATTGCCGTCATGCGCCTGAATGGTATCGCGGCCAGCATTGCAACGCTGGCACCCCGTTAAAAATGAGGGGATTACCCATTGACCGCAGCTTTTGCGTGCATCCCCGGGAGGTTGCGTCATTGCGCGGCGGTTCGTTCAGCGCATGTCCCTCATCCGGCTTTCGGCGACCATAGCGCGCCGGGAGCGGTATTTTCGACCGCCAAGCCGGCAGGATAGCTGACCAGTTCAAGTTGCATGCCCCAGGGTGACAGGAAATAAACCCAAGTCAGACCCTGCGTTGGCCCGCTGTCCATCGTCACCGGCTCACCTTGAATACTGATGCCGCAGGATTTCAGATAATCCACCGCAGCCCCCATGTCGGCGACATAAAAGCCCAGATGAGTGGCGCCCGCGTCCTTGTTCGGCGGCGGGGTTGGATTGGCCCCTTCGGTGTCATATTCGAACAGCTCAAAGCTCGGGCCGTTCTTGCAACTGAACATCCGCAGGCTGCTTAAGGTCGACCGGGGAGGAACCCCAAGCTGGACCTGCATCCAGTCATCCGCAGCACTGAACGGCCCGATGTCAAAGACCAGCGTGCAGCCGATCACATCGACAAAGAACCGCGTGGCCTGTTCCATGTCGGGCACGGTAAAGCCGATGTGGTCGGTGCCCGCCAGACCCGGCAATCCGAGTGGACGGGCACTCATCGCGTGCTCACCGGATCGCAGATCATCGTCATCAGCCGCAGCTTTTGCAATTCGAACACCTTGTCATTGACCTCGGCAAAGGCGGTCAGATGCGGCAGGGTCATGTGGATGTCCCATTCCGCCTTGTTGGTCCAGTTCTCGTAAAAGGTGAACTCGGCCGGGTCGTCATTGTCCTGATGTAGCCAATATTCAACGCAGCCCGGCTCGGCGCGGGTGGGGGCGATCAGGCCGGTCAGAAAGGCGCGGGTTTCCTCGATCTGCCCGTTCAGGGCACGTAGATGGGCAATTACGGTCAGCTGTTGGGTCATCATTGTTTCTCCTGTTTCATGGGATTGGAAAGGTAGTCACATGGGTCGGGCCAGTCGAACGGCTCATTTCAGCGCGATGTAAGCACCGGGATCCAGGGTGGCGATGCGCACAGCGGTGTGGGTTCCGGTGATGGCACTGATCAGCGACTGAACCGCCATGGCAAGGGATTTCAGCATGTCCCGTGTGCGGTCAGGGTAGGGAAGCAGATGCATCTCGACATTGACACGCGGCAGATCAGGCATTGCGATCACCGACAGGATGGCGAATTGGCAGGCCGCAGGATCCACCTTCAGTCTGTCGCACAGCATCGTCCGCAGGCCGGGCAATGCGGCGATCAGCGCCGCGCGGCAGCCGGGCAGCACGGCCTCGTCCACATAAAGCTTGACGTTGGGCATTGGCGCTTCCTTGTTGGCCCGCTACGCTCGGTTCCACTCACTGGCCTTGAGGGCCGCGATCATCAGCCCGGCGTTATCGGGTTCAGGCTTCAAAACCCCCGCCTCGATCTCCAGCGCAATCTCGACCACCCGACGGTTGACCGGCGCATCGCGGCCCGCGCGGGCCAGCACATCCACCACCAGCCCGTTGACATCGGCAATCTCGGCCCGCCGCCCCTTGCGCCAGTCTTGCAGCGAGCAGGTCAGCGTGTCTTCGCGCGAAAAGGTGCTGAGAACCTTTTCGAAGATCTGATCGACATAGCGTTCGGGATGATTGCTCATCACCGGCGGCATGCCGATGATCGGCATAATTGTGGCCCCATCGGCCAGTGCCGCCTGCATCGCCTCATACCCCGCCGCCCGCATCACCTCGAGCATTCCGGGCGCGCGGGCAGCGTCGTTCAGCGCGGTGTTGATGATCGCCGAGGGGATCAGTTCGGCGGCGTTCACCACCAGTTTCATCCATTTGGCCGAGTGGATGTCAGCTGTCACCTCGACCGTGCCGGAATGGCGCAACAAGTCCGCCACGCCCTCGACCCGGTGCTGCTGCGCGGGGTCGAGCGCGCCCATGGCAAACCAGCTCTCGTCATGGTCGTTCTGCCGGTTGGTGACGCCGGGCACCCACATGTTCGACGCGATCTCGATCACCGCCCCGAGCGTGCGATGCCGCCCGACGATGCTGGCGATATCCTCATGCGTCATGCCATTCTGCAGGCCGATGACAAAGCCATCCTTGGCCAGCACCGGCTTGATCAGCTCGCAGGCCCAGCGGGTGTCATAGGCCTTGACCACCAGAAACACGAGGTCGAAGGGCACCTTGACCTCGGCCACTTCGCACAGATGCAGCGCCTTGACCTTAATATGGATGGCCCTTGTCGGCATGTTGACAGTCAGGCCGTTCGCCCGCATCGCTTCGACATGCGCGGGCCATTGGTCAATAAAAGTCACGTCCAGCCCGGCCAGCGCGAAATCGGCGGCAATCGACGCCCCCTGCGCCCCGGTTCCAAGGAATGCGATGCGCGGGCTGGTCATAATCTACCTCTTTTTATTGGGACTGCGCCGGGGCCAGCACGAAATCAAAGGGCGAACGCCAGAGCGTGGCCCCACCCGCGAGCCGTTCAAACGGCGCGATCAGCGAGGCTTTGACGCCGAACACGGCATCCGAGGACAGGTAGGCGTCGCCGCCGACAAAGGTATGGGTGACCAGCTTTTGAAAGCCCGGTGCGGTGATCAGGTAATGCATATGGGCGGGCCGGTAAGGATGGCGGCCCAGTGCCCCCAGCATCTGCCCGACCGGGCCATCATCGGGGATCGGATAGCAGACCGGTTTGATGCCGACAAAGCTGTAGCGCCCGTCGGCCTCGGTGACAAAGACGCCGCGGTTGTTTCCCGGCGGCTGGAGCCCCGGCTGTTGCACGTCGTAAAAGCCCTCGGCATTGTCCGACCACACATCGACCCGCGCCCCCGCAATCGGCGCGCCGCCCAATGCCAGCACCCGGCCCTGAAACAGGCAGCTTTCGCCCTTGCCGTCCAGACAGATGTTGGTCCCCATCGCCTTGACCGGCACGCCCTCGACATGGAACGGGCCAAAGACGGTATTTTCAGTCGCCCCCGGCGGGCGGCGGTTGTTGATCGCATCGACCAGCATCGAAAAACCCAAAGTGTCGGACAAGAGGATGAATTCCTGCCGCTGATCCGAACACATCTGGCCGGTGCGGGTCAGGAAATCGATGGCCAATTCCCATTCACTTTGGGTCAGGTGAATATCCTTGGCAAAGTCGTGCAGGTGCCGGACAAGGGATGACATCACCTCGGCGAGCCGGGGCGTGGTGCAGCCGTCATGGCGGGCGTTGACGGTTTCGGCCGAGGTGGCCTCGCTAAAGGTGCCGGATGGGGCAGAATGGGTCATGGCTGATCTTTCTATAGAATGGGCGATGCGGACCGTGATCAGGTGCGCACGACGATCTTCAGATGATTGCCTGCCGGGTCCAGCAGCGCCTCGAACCCTTTGGCCACCACATCCGCCGCGTCGATGCGCGCGGTGATCACCTTTTCCACCGGAAACGCGCCCGAGGCGATCAGGCGGGCGATGCGCGGCCAGATCTGCACCGGATAGCACCAGGTTGCCTCGAGCGTGATGTCCTTTAGCGCCCATTGCATGGCGTCAATGCTGGCGCGCTTGATGTGCAGCCCGACCTGCACCACCGTGCCCTGCCGGCGCACCGCATCGACACAGGCATTCAGCGAGGCTTCCATGCCGACGCATTCCAGCGCCACATCGACGCCGACGCCTTCCTCGGTCAGATCGCGGACCACCTCGGCCAGATCTTGCGTCTTGGGGTCCACGACCACGGCATAGGGCGCAATCTCCGACACGATGCGGCGGCGGTTGGGGTTGGGTTCCGACACGATGATGACCGAAGCCCCCGCCGCCTTGGCCGCGAGGATGGTCAGCGCCCCGATGGGACCGGCGCCCGACACCAGCACGGTCGAGCCCGCCGTCACCTCGCCCCGGTCCACCCCGTACATCGCGACGGCGGCAGGCTCGATCATCGCGCCCTGTTCATCGGTCAGATTGTCGGGAATCGGCTGGGCGTTGTAATCCTTGATCACCGCCAGTTCGGCCATGCCGCCCCAGGCCCAGGACAGGCCGACGCAGCCCATTTTGGGCGACAGGTGATACAGCCCGCGCTTGCCAAAATAATCATCACGCGGGAACAGCAGCGGTTGCACCGAAATCCGGTCGCCCGCCTTGACGTGGGACACACCCGCGCCGACCTTTTTCACCCGCGCCGAGAACTCATGCCCCAGAATCTGCGGATTGGTGGCCCCGGTATAGACATGGGGACTGACGGGCGTGACGATGGGCCCCGCGATATATTCATGCAGATCGGTGCCGCAGATGCCGGTGACGAAGGGCTCGATCAGCACATCGTCATGGGCCAGCGTGTCCGACGGGGCGGCGACATCTTCGACACGGATGTCGCGGGCGGCGTGAAAACGGACGGCTCTCATGGTCTTGTCCTCTCGGGTGTGGGTCAGGTCTGGGTCGGGTCGCAGGGCAGTACATGCGGAAAACGGCGGCACGGGCGAAACCGCCTGCGCCCGACCGGGCGTGCGTCGCAGACCGGCTCGTATCGGATCTGTCAGGCCAACGCTAACAAAGGTCGGGGGCGCGGCGGCAGGTTTTTCATCCATTCCGGATAAATCGCAGCGTCAGGGGCGGGACGTGCGGGTCTATGCTTTGGTCAATGCAACTTCTGGTCGGAGCTGACGGCGTGGTGACAACAGACAAACCTCAGCTCTCGGTCGGCTGGATCGGCGTCGGCAAGATGGGCAATCCCATGGCCACGCGGCTGATCGAGGCGGGCCATGCCCTGACCATCTGTGACCCGATGGCCGAGAACCGGGCCAGCCTTGTGGCGCGCGGTGCCACTGTGGCGGCCAGTCCCGGCGATCTTGCGGCGCGCTGCCAGATCATCTTTTCGACCATACCTAACGACGCTGTTCTGTCGGAAATGATCTTCGGTGCCGAGGATCGCGCGGGCTTTCTGGCACAGGTCGCCTCCGGGACGATCTTTGTCGAGATGAGCACTGTATCGCCGCAGATTTCGGCCAAGGTGGCCGCTGCCCTTACGCTGCGCGGCGTGGCCTATCTGCGCTGCCCGATCTCGGGCAGCACGGCGCTGGCACGGTCGGGCAAGCTGACAGCGCTTGCGTCCGGCGATGCCGCAGCATGGGACACGGTCGGCCCGCTGATGGAGGTGTTGGCGGCGCGGCGGTTCTACCTGGGGCCGGGCGAAGAAGCGCGCTATATGAAGCTGGTGCTGAATGCGCTGGTCGGGGCCACCGCCTCGATCCTGGGCGAGGCGCTGGTGCTGGGCGAAAAGGGCGGCCTGACCGCCGATCAGATGATGGGGGTGATTTCTCAAAGTGCGGTCGCCTCGCCGCTGATGGATTACAAGCGCGAGATGATCGCGACGATGGATTTCAGCCCGGCCTTCTCGGTCACGCAGATGATGAAGGACTTCACCCTGATCACCGATGCGGCGCGCGACAAGCAAGTGCCGATGTTCGTCGCCAATCTGATCTTGCAGCAGTATACTGCCGCTTCCAACGCCGGATATTCCGAACAGGATTTCTTTGCGTTGTTCGATTGGATGCGC
>JANOMH010000396.1:0-12581 GCA_031420215.1 Rhodobacterales bacterium
TCCGCCCGGTTCGCTGTCGACAATACCAGGTCATCGGCCAGAATCCGGGCCGCAGCGCCGGTCAGCAGGTCCAGCACTTCTGCCCCTGCGCCATTGCCCAACCACTCTTGCACCGCTGACTCGACCACAAAGCGCACCCCCAACGCCGCCAGTCTGCGGCGCAAGGGCACATCAGCGGCAGAGCGTTGCAACTCTTTGCCGACCATCGGATCGGGGGTCACAATGGTGACGTCATGCCCCTGTTCAGCCAGCCACCATGCAGTGCCCGCACCGCGCCAGTTGCCGCCCTCATCCAGCACAATGACCCGTTTGCCGGGCCGGGCGATGCGGTTCAGCACATCCTCGGGCGACCAGACGCGCCCGCGGTCGATGCCGGGCAAGGCAGGCAGATGGGTCATCGCGCGTTGAAAGCCGTGAGGGTCGGGCAGGGAACCTGTGGCCAGCGCCACATGGTCGGCACCAAAAGCGGCAATCCTGTCTGGTTCCATGTAGGTGTTGAGCCGCACATCGACCCCCAATTGCGCCAGCTGCCGTTCATACCATGCCAGCAGATCGGTGATTTGCGCCCGTCGTGGCTGTAACCCGGCCAACCGGAATTGCCCGCCAATGGCAGGGCCAGCCTCGGCCAGGGTCACGCTGTAGCCGCGTTCGGCCGCCGCCCGCGCCGCCTCTAGCCCCGCCGGGCCGCCGCCGACCACCAGCACCTTGCTACCTTGGCCGGGGCTGAACCGATCCCCGCCCCATTCCCATTCCCGGCCTGCACTGGGGTTGATCAGGCAGGAAATCCAGTAGTCGCGCGACCGCCGGCCCCAGCACATCTGATTGCAGGAAATGCAGGCGCGAACATCATCGGCGCGGCCTGTGCGGGCCTTGTTTACCAGATGCGGATCGGCGATCTGGCCGCGCACAATCGACACCAGATCAGCCCGCCCCGCGCCCAGAACCTCATCGGCATTCTGCGGGGTGCGGATATGGCTTTCGGCTGTAATAACAGCATGTTGCACGACTCCGTTCAGCACCTCCGCCAGATCAACGCCCAGTTTTTCGGGGTATAGAAACGTCGGCATCAGTTTGTAAAAATCGAAATACGACCCCGAGCCACAGGTCACGTAATCCATCGCCTGTTCGGCGTCATGCAAGGCTATCACCTCGGCCAGCGCTTCACGGCCCAGGGCGGCGGGAACGTCAGGTTCGTCATTGACCGCAAGGCCGATGATGAAATCATCGCCACAGGTGCGGCGGATGGCATGCATGGTTTCACGACTGAACCTGGTCCGGTTCTCCAGCGACCCACCCCAACGGTCGGTGCGTTGGTTGTTGAACGGGGTCCAGAACTGATCGGGCAGAGCGTTGTAAGCCGCCCAGAATTCCACCCCGTCAAAGCCAGCCTCGCGGCAGCGGCGGGCGGCCAGCACATAACCCTCCATCGTCGCCTCGATCTCGGCTTCGGTCATGGCATGTGACCCATCCGAGTCGTGATAGGACGGCCCGCCCGAGGGCGACCAGTGCGGGTGCCACGAATTGTCGGAATCCCCATGCGCGCCAATGTGATAGAGCTGTTGCAGGATCACCGCGCCCTCGGCCTTGACCGCCTCGGTCAGCTTGCGAAAGGCGGGGATGACGGCATCGTCGGAATGGGCGAAATTGCCACGCGTCAGCACGGCGGCGGGATGCACCGGGACAGGCTCGACCACAATCATCGCGGCACCACCCAAAGCGCGTTCACGGTAATAGCCGATGTGTTGCGCTCCGGGCAGGCCGCCCTGCGCCATGTTGGCAGTATGGGCGCCAAACACGATGCGGTTGCGCAGGGTCTTGTGCCGCAACTTGAGCGGCTTGAAAACATGCGGAAATTCAGTACCAGGCATCGGGCATCCCGACCTTTTTCCGGGCGACATAATCGAGAAGGGCCTCGTTGGTGCCTTCGTCCATCGGCGGGGTCTCATAGGCGGCCAGAGTCTGTTTCCAGCGCCTGGTAGCGCGCGTTGCGGAATCTTGCCGCCCTTGTTCGTTCCAGGATTCCCAAGGCTGGTAGTCATCCAGCGCCGAGTCCCAATAGGCGGTCTCGTAATGCCGCAACGTGTGCTGGGTGCCAAACATATGCGCGCCGGGGCCGCCCTCGGCAAGGGCATCGAAGCCAAGGGTTTCTTCGGTCACTTCAAGGCCCTTCAGATAGGCATGCAAAGCGCCGCACAGGTCTGTATCCAAAACGAATTTCTCATAGGACATCGACAACAGTCCATCAAGGAAACCCGCCGAATGCAGGATGTAATTTGCCCCGCATTGGACGGCAGCAAGCATCGAAAACATCGACTGGGTC
Source organism: Rhodobacterales bacterium (assembly GCA_031420215.1). Taxonomy (GTDB): domain Bacteria; phylum Pseudomonadota; class Alphaproteobacteria; order Rhodobacterales; family Rhodobacteraceae; genus JANOMH01. Next base: position 2,321 of record JANOMH010000396.1, read on the forward strand.
ATGGCCTGCGCATCTGGCATTTTCGACGTGCTGAAGTTCCCCGAACAGCGCAAAGGCAGGTTCAGCCGGCGGGCCAGTTGTCCCATGACCAATGAGCCAAGCGCCGGTTCCGGGGTGCCAAATGTCGGCGAACCTGACCGCAGAGCGAGCGAGGACAGGAAGGTCGCCACGATGGCCGGCGATCCGGGCCGCACCAGTTGCGTCAGCGCACAGCCGACCATGGATTCGGCCAGTGATTGCGCAATTGCCCCAATGATCGTCACGGGCGACACCGCTCCGCCCAGCAGGAACGGCAGGTGGATCGACCCTTGCCCCGCGCCCGCATAGGCCCGGATGCCCCGCGTCGAGACCCCATCCCAGACCAAAGGCGAAGTGGAATTGAAATTGCCCATGATCACGCAGTTGTTCGCCACAAATTCCGTGCCAAACAGGATGCGGCACATCTCAATCGAATCCATCGCCCGTTCCGGCGCGGTAATCGACCCCAGAAACGCCCGGTCGGAATAACGCATGTGGGAATAGACCATATCCAGATGCCGCTTATTCACCGGAATATCCGTAGGCTCGCAGATCGTGCCGCCGGAATGGTGCAGCCAGGGGCTACTTTGCCCCAGTTTGATCAGGTTCTGAAAGTCCTCCAACGTGCCATAGCGGCGGTTACCGTCCGCCTCGATGATAAAGGGCGAGCCATAGGACGGGGCGAAAACCATCGCATCGCCGCCGATTTCGACCGAACGGGCGGGGTTGCGGGCATGTTGGGTGAACCGGGCCGGGGCGGTTTTCAGCAGGGACCGGATCAGGCCGGGGGCAAAGCGGATGTTCCAGCTGGCTTCGGTCACCGGGCGAACTTCGCCGCCTGCGCTACGGAAAAGCTCAACCGTTTCAGGGTCATCCCGAAACTCAATGCCGATCTCGGACAGGATGCGATCGGCTGTCGCCTCGATTTTGGTCAGGCTTTCGTCGTTCAGGATGTCATAGGTCGGGATCTTGCGGGTGATATAGGGGCATTCCAGCGAAGGGTTGTTCCCCGGGGCGGCACTACGGGCCGGTTTGCGCCCGGCGCGGCTGCGGCGCGGTTCGGCGGTGATATCGCTCATCTGCGGGCCCCCAATTTGACTTCAGTTCACAAGAAACCGACACTAGTGTCAAGTTTTCTGACGGTTGTGTCGAAATGATTGATGGATTGCGTGGAACCTGCTAGCCGTCGTGCCATGAATGTCGCATCCGAAAAGCAATCAGGTTGGCGCGGGTCCGAGGATCTGTGGCTTGACGCCGCCTATGCGGTTCTGGTTGAGGGCGGCGTTGATCAGGTCAAAGTCCTGCCCCTGGCGGAACGGCTGGGCCTGTCGCGCACGTCGTTTTACGGCCATTTCGACAACCGGGACGCACTGCTTGACGCCCTTATCGCCCGGTGGCAGGCCAAAAACACCGGCAATCTGATCGCCCAGACCGAAGTCTATGCCGAAAGCATTGCCGAAGCCCTGTTCAACCTGTTCGACTGCTGGCTTTTGCCCGACCTGTTTGATTCTCGTTTTGACCTGGCCATTCGCAACTGGGCGCTGGGCGAACCGGCTTTGCGCGACGTGCTCGAAGCGACCGACAACGCCCGGATCGATGCCATCGCGCTGATGTTTGCGCGACATGGGTTCAGTGCCGATCAGGCGCGGGTGCGGGCCTATACGGTCTATTACACGCAAATCGGCTATATTTCGATGATGGTGTCCGAACCCGTGGAACTGCGCATTCAGCGGATGCCGATCTATGTTGAAACCTTTTCCGGGCAGACCGCCACCGCCGCCGAACTGACCCGGTTTTCGGCGCGGCATGGGTTTGGGGTGGAATTTATCGACAATGACGATGGGGTGGAAAGTCGGTTGTAAAACAGGTAGTTAGCCCATTTCAAAGATCTTTCACCAACCGTAGTGCATCGTAAATCGCGGCATGGGTGTTGCGGGCCGAGACGGCATCGCCGATCCGGTAAAGCGCAAAGCCCGCCCCGCTTGGTTGCGCCCGCCCGGCAAGCAGCGCATCCGGATCGGTCTCACCGCGATTAAAGGACTGTTCTTTCAGCGCGAAATACAGCTCGTCCAACGGCATGGTGCCATGATTGACCACGATTTGATCGAAATGCCGTTGTTCACGGTGGGCCGAGTAATCGGTGCCAATCACCGCGCGCAACTGATTCCCATCCCGTTCCACCGCCATCAGCCGATACGTGACGGTAAAGCGCACGTCATGTTTTTGCAGACTGCGCATATAAGGCGACAGATTCATCGACATGATGTCGGGTGAAAAACTGCGATCCGGGGTCATCACCTCGACATGACCGCCCGCCTGGGCGATGACTTCGGCAGCTTGCAACGCCGGATGGTCGCCCGCGTCGTCATAGACCAGGACCCGTGCGCCGGGTTTGACATCGCCCGAGATGATATCCCAGCTGGACACGACAAGATCATTACCTGCGTGCAGCACCTCTGTGTCCGGCAGGCCGCCGGTGGCAATGATCACCACATCGGGATTGCAGGCCAGCACATCTGCAACCTCGGCGTAGGTGTTAAAGCGAAACTCCACATCGCGGGCGGCACATTGGCCCATCCGCCAATCGATGATCCCGATCATCTCGCGCCGGCGGGTGTTCCGGGCGGTCAGACGGATCTGGCCGCCGGGTTGATCTGCCGCCTCGAACACTGTCACCTGATGGCCTCTCGTCGCCCCGACCCGGGCCGCCTCGAGTCCGGCGGGGCCGGCACCGACGATCACCAGGCGTTTTTTCAGCACTGCCTCTGGCAGGATATGCGGCATCGTCAATTCGCGCCCGGTGGCGGGATTATGGATGCATAGGGCTTCGCCGCCCTGATAAATCCGATCGAGGCAATAGGTCGCCCCGACACAGGGCCGGATGTCATCTTCCCGCCCTTCGATGATCTTTTGCACGATATGCGGGTCGGCCATATGGGCCCGGGTCATGCCGACCATGTCCAGTTTGCCAGTGGCCACGGCATGCCGGGCGGTGGCGACATCAGGGATGCGGGCGGCGTGGAACGTCGGCAGGCCAACCTCGGCCCTGATCCGCCCGGCGAAATCCAGATGCGGCGCGGCAGGGGCCCCCTGGAGCGGGATCACATCGGTCATAGCCGTGTCAGTGTGAATGCGCCCCCGGATGATATTGACGAAGTCAACCAGGCCGGATTGTTTGAATTTATGTGCGATGGCAACGCCTTCGTCGGCAGTGATGCCGCCCTGTTCGACCTCATCAGCGGTGTAGCGGACGCCCAGCAGGAACCCCGGCCCAACCCGTTTGCGGCACGCTTCCAGCACATCCATCGCAAAGCGGGCCCGATTTTCGAACGATCCGCCATAGGGGGCGGCAAGTTGGTTGGTCAGCGGTGACAGGAACTGGTCCATCAGATGGCCGTAGCATTCGAACTCGACGCCATCGAGGCCCGCAGCTTTCATCCGTTCGGCGGCATCGGCGTAATCTGTGATTATCCGGGCAATTTCAAAGTCTTCGATCACCTTGGGAAAGGCCCGGTGCGCCGGTTCCCGACCGGGACCAGGGGCCACAACCGGCAGCCAGTCACCCTTGGCCCAATGGGTACGGCGGCCCAGATGAGTCAGCTGGATCATCACCGCGCAGCCCTGTTCGTGGCAATCATCGGCGATCTTGCGCATCCAGCCGACGACTTCGTCCTTGTAAGCCAGAACATTGTTGAACACCGGCGGGCTGTTGCGCGACACGGCGGCTGACCCAGCGGTCATCGTCAGGGCAACACCGGCCCTGGCCCGTTCAAGATGATAGGCCCGGTAGCGGTCCTTGGGCATCCCATCCTCGGGGTAGGCGGGTTCATGGCTGGTGGTCATGATCCGGTTTTTCAGGGTGAGGTGTTTGAGGGTATAGGGCTGCAACAGCGGATCGGTGGACATCTGGGGCGACCTTTTGGGGCTGGTTAGGTCTGATCCTAGCTTTCGCCACTCCGGCGGTCACGCCGGAAATCGACACCACTGTCGGTTTTATCGACAGTATCGTCAGCCCTTGGCCTTTTGCCGCGCAGCGACTAGGTAAGCCCCCTGCCAAGGAGCATGCCATGCCATCCATCGTCTCGGTCAGGTCGCTGACCAAAACCTACAATACCGGGTTTCAGGCCCTGAAATCCGTCAGCCTTGAGATTGCCGAGGGCGAGATTCTGGCGCTGCTTGGACCCAATGGCGCGGGCAAGACCACACTGATCTCCACCATCTGTGGCATTGTGCAGCCTACGTCTGGCGCGATCACCGTAGGCGGGCATGATGTGATCCGCGATTTCAGGGCGGCCCGCGCGCTGATTGGCCTGGTGCCGCAGGAAATCACGCTGGAGCCGTTTGAAAAAGTTATCAACACTGTCAGCTTTTCGCGCGGGTTGTTTGGTAAGTCGCCGAACCCGGCGCATATCGAAAAAGTGCTGCGTCAGCTTTCGCTGTGGGATAAAAAAGACAGCCGGGTCAAAGAGTTATCTGGCGGGATGAAGCGCCGGGTGTTGATTGCCAAGGCGCTGTCGCACGAACCCCGCGTGCTGTTTCTGGATGAACCGACCGCAGGCGTGGATGTCGAATTGCGCAAAGATATGTGGGCAGTTGTCGCCGATCTGCGCCGTGAAGGGGTGACGATCATTCTGACCACCCATTACATCGAAGAAGCCGAGGCGATTGCCGACCGCGTTGGTGTAATCAACAAGGGTGAGATCTTGTTGGTGCAAGACAAGGCTGAATTGCTTGCGCAGATGGGTCAAAAGCAGCTTTTGGTCGATCTGGCCGCCCCATTGGTGAAAGTCCCCGCTGCCCTTGAAAACTACAACCTGGAAATCGGGCCAGAAGGCCGCAGCCTGATTTACACTTACGATACCAAAGGGGCCCGCACCGGCATTACCACCCTGCTCTCTGACCTGCGCGACGCGGGCTTGCACATGACCGATATTGCCACCCGGCAAAGCAGTCTTGAGGATATTTTCGTCGGCCTCGTAAAGGAAAACGCATGAACATTCAGGCCATCAAGTCGATCTACAGGCAGGAAATGATGCGGTTTTACCGAACCATCATGGAATCGCTGATTTCGCCGGTCATCTCGACATCCTTGTATTTCGTAGTGTTCGGCGCGGCCATTGGGTCAAAGATCGAGACGGTCGAGGGCGTCAGCTATGGCGCCTTTATCGTGCCCGGCCTGATCATGTTGACCGTCATCACCCAATCGGTGTCCAACGCCTCATTCGCGATCAACTTCCCGAAATTCATCGGCACAATCTATGAACTGCTGTCGGCCCCGGTAAACTACCTTGAGGTGGTCATCGGCTATGTTGGGGCGGCGGCAACCAAGTCGATGGTGATCGGTTTTGTGATCCTTGCCACGGCCTATTTGTTCGTCGATCTGCCGATTGCGCACCCCTTTGCCATGGTCGTTTTCCTAAGCTTGACCTGCATCAGCTTTTCCCTGTTCGGGTTCATCATCGGCATTTGGGCCAAGGATTTCCAACAGTTACAGATGATTCCGCTATTGATCCTGACGCCGCTGATCTTTCTGGGTGGTTCGTTCTATTCCGTGTCGATGCTGCCCGGCATCTGGCAAACCATCGCGCTGTTCAACCCGGTGGTCTACCTGATTTCCGGGTTCCGCTGGGCATTCTTTGACACTGCCGATGTGCCGGTCTGGATCAGCTTGGGGGCGATCGGGTTGTTCACCGGCCTATGTCTGGCAGTGGTCTGGTGGATCTTTCATACAGGGTGGCGGCTGCGGCAATGACCTTGCTGAACTGGCCGCCGCGCCCTACATCAGTCGCATGAAACGCTTTATCCCCTTTCTGAAACCCGACCCCTTTGTCGCCGTGATCCGGCTGCAAGGGGCCATTTCCAACGGCTCGCGGGGCCTTGCCGATGTGTCGCTGGGGCCGGTGATCGAAAAAGCCTTTGCCAGGGGGAAACCTGCCGCCGTCGCCTTGGAAATCAATTCCCCTGGCGGGTCACCTGCGCAATCGTCACTGATTGTTGCGCGAATCCGCAGGCTGGCAGAGGAAAAACAGATCCCGGTCTTTGCCTTTGTCGAGGATGTCGCGGCATCGGGCGGCTATTGGCTGGCTACTGCTGCGGACGAGATATTTATCGACCGGTCGTCAATTGTGGGCTCGATTGGGGTGATTTCCGCTGGCTTTGGGCTAAGCGAAGCAATCTATCGATTTGGGGTTGAACGGCGGGTCTATACGGCAGGCACGTCAAAATCGATGCTCGACCCGTTCAAGGCGGAAAACCCCGAAGATGTGGCCCGGTTAAAGGGCTGGCTGGCCGATCTGCATGCGTTTTTCATCGAGCATGTGAAATCGCGGCGGGGTCAGAAGCTGCGCGATAACCCGGATTTGTTCACCGGCGAGGTCTGGATCGGGCAGAAAGCCGTTGATCTGGGGCTGGCCGACGCGATCGGTCATCTGGTTCCGGTTTGCAAGCAACGCTTTGGAAACAAGGTGAAGTTCCGCCGCTACGGCATGCGCCGGTCGCTGTTCCAGCGGTTTGGTGCGGCAATCATCGGCGATACGATTGGTGCGGTCGAAGAGCGCGCCGCGTTTGCCCGGTTTGGCCTGTAGATGCTGATCAAAGTAATGATCCTGTTCCTGCTCGGCATGGCAATCCTTGCCATGTTTGGGCGGTTGCGCTTTCCGGGACGGGACCGGCTGTCCAAGGCGAAATGTGCGACCTGCGGGCGGCCCATGATCGGCAAGGGGCCTTGCGCCTGCAAGGGTAAACCCTGATGCGGGCGCTGGTAACCGGGGCTGGGGCGCGGCTTGGCCGGGCTATGGCCCTGTATCTTGGCGGGCGCGGTTATGATGTGATCGTGCATTACGCAACCTCTGCGATTGGCGCACACGATGTTGTGGCCGAGTTGCAGGCTATGGGGCGGCAGGCGCATTCGGTGCAGGCCGATCTGCTGGATGAAAGCGCCGTGCAAAATCTGGTGCCCCACGCCATGGCCCTTTTGGGCGGGCCGCTGACCCTGCTGGTGAACAATGCGTCGATCTTTGAATATGATAACCTTGCCAGCGCCACCCGCACCAGTTGGGACCGGCATATGGACAGCAATCTGCGCGCACCGTTCGTGCTGACCCAGCATCTGGCCGCACATATTCCCGACGCTGTGCCCGATGCGGCGGACGAACCAGTGGCGCAGGGGTTGGTAGTCAATATGATCGACCAGCGGATCAACAAACTGACGCCCGAATTCATGAGCTATACTTTGGCTAAAATGGGCCTGTGGGCACTGACCCGGACCGCGGCGCAGGCACTGGCCCCCAAGGTGCGGGTCAATGCCATCGGGCCGGGGCCAACCTTGCAAGGGGCGCGGCAATCGGCCGGGCATTTCGCCAAACAACGGGCGGCGACGCCGCTTAAACGCGGGGCGAACCCAGCTGATATTTGTGCAGCCTTGGGCTATTTCATTGACGCGCCTGCGGTCACCGGGCAGGTACTGTGCCCGGATGGTGGCCAACATTTGAACTGGCAGACACCTGATGTGCTTGGCATTGAGTGACCGGAAAAAGTGACGATGGGTCAAGTTGTGCACCACGTCACAGAACCGTTATCAAAGGTTTACAATTACCTAATGTTTTCAGCTATTTGGCGAAAGCGGGAAATTAATGTAAACATTTTCAATGCCTTGAATGCATGCCTATTTTTTAGGCAAACACTTGAAGTCTGCCAAATCCAAGGAAAATTCCGACCTTCCCAGAACTTTCCCACCGAGTTATCCCCAGAAACCGTGGACAGCTTTTTACTTGCCATAGCAGCCCAGAGGTTGCAGCACTATGGCAGAATCGTGACGTTGGACCCATGACCGAAACGCCCGAACCCTTGACCGGATATGCCTGTATCGCGGCCTACCTGCGCCAGCTTGACAACTCGCCCGGCGTCTATCGCATGCTCGATGACGAAAGCCGGGTTTTGTATGTCGGCAAGGCCCGCAATCTGCGGGCACGGGTGACGAATTATTCCCGCCCCGGCGCGCATTCCGGCCGGATCGAACGCATGATCCGCGACACCGCGTCGATGATGTTTCTGACCACCAAGACTGAAACCGAGGCGCTGCTGTTAGAACAGAACCTGATCAAGCAGTTGAAACCGCGCTACAACGTGCTGCTGCGCGACGACAAGTCGTTCCCGAATATTCTGGTGGCCAAGGATCACCCGTTTCCGCTGATCACCAAACATCGGGGTGCCAAGACCGAAAAGGGCAGCTATTACGGGCCCTTTGCCAGCGCGGGCGCCGTGAACCGGACCCTGAACCAGCTGCAAAAGGTTTTCCTGCTGCGCACCTGTTCGCAATCCACTTTTCAAAACCGGACACGGCCTTGCCTGCTCTATCAGATCAAACGCTGCTCTGGCCCTTGTGTCGGCTACATCACGTCCGATGAATACGCCGGGTCGGTGCGCGACGCCGAACAATTCCTGTCCGGCAAAACCACATCGGTGCAGGAAACCCTGGCCACCCAAATGGCCGCCGCTTCGGACGCGATGGAGTTCGAGCGTGCCGCCGCCCTGCGCGACCGCATTCGTGCCCTGACCCAGGTCCAAACCGCCCAAGGCATCAACCCGCGCGGCGTCGCCGAGGCTGACGTGATTGCCTTGCATCTGGACGAAGGGCAGGCCTGCGTTCAGGTATTCTTTATCCGCGCCAATCAAAACTGGGGCAATCACGACTATTACCCCCGGGTCGGCCCCGATGTGGACCCGTCAGAAGTGATGCAAGCCTTTGTCGGGCAATTTTACTCCGACCGTGAACCGCCCCGAATGCTACTGCTGTCACATGGGCTGGACGACCCTGATCTGGTCGCGGATGCGCTGGCTTTGAAAGCCGGTCGCAAGGTCGAGGTTCTGATCCCGCAGCGTGGCGAAAAAGCCGAACTGGTCGAGGGGGCGCAACGGAATGCCCGTGAAAGTCTGGCCCGGAAACTGTCCGAAACGGCGACGCAGAATAAGCTTTTGCGCGGCTTGGCAGAGGCGTTCGATTTGCCAAACGTTCCCAAACGCATTGAACTCTATGATAATTCCCATATCCAGGGCACCGACGCCGTGGGCGCGATGGTCGTCGCTGGCCCGGACGGGTTCGAAAAGGGCCAATACCGCAAATTCAATATCAAAGGCACCGACATCACCCCCGGCGATGATTTCGGCATGATGAAAGAGGTGCTGACCCGCCGCTTTCAACGCCTGCTGAAAGAGGATCCGGACCGCGCATCGGGCAACTGGCCCGACCTGCTATTGATCGACGGCGGCGCAGGGCAAGTCAGCGCTGTGGCGGGCATTATGCGGGATTTGCAGGTCGAGGATATCCCGATGATCGGTGTCGCCAAGGGCATCGACCGGGATGCGGGCAAAGAGGAATTCCACCGCACCGGCCTGCACCCCATGGCCCTGCGCCACAACGACCCGGTGCTGTATTTCATCCAGCGAATGCGCGACGAGGTGCACCGTTTCGCCATTGGCACCCACCGCGCCAAACGCGCCAAAGCCGTGGGGGCTACCCCTTTGGATGATGTGCCGGGTGTTGGCGCGGCGCGGAAACGGGCGCTGCTGGCGCATTTCGGGTCCGCCAAGGCGGTGGCGCGAGCAGCCTTGGCCGATCTGACGGCGGTCGAGGGGATTTCGGGGGCGATGGCCGAGGCAATCTATGCGTATTTTCATGAGAAGGGGTAGGGTGGGCAATCTGCCCATCCCTGTCCGGCAACGATGGGCAGATTGCCCATCCTACGTCATATCAAACGCCAAAGCCTTGACCTGATTGAACTTTCCGGTCACCCGCAGCTTGTCCAACACGGCCTCTGGCACCCGCTCGTCCACATACAATATCGCAATCGCCTCGCCCCCGCGTGCGGACCGGCCCAGCGTAAAGTTGGCGATGTTCACGCCGTTGTCGCCCATGGTCTGACCCAGCGCGCCGATGATCCCCGGCACGTCGCCGTTGGTGGTATAGACCATGTTCGCCCCAATCTCGGCATCGACATTGATGCCCTTGATCTGGATGAAGCGCGGCTTGCCGTCAGAAAACACCGTGCCCGCGACGGAGCGTTCGCGATTTGCGGTGACGACGGTGACCTTGATATAGCCCTCGAAACTGCCCGATTGATCCTGCCTTGTGGTCGATTGGTGGATGCCGCGTTCCTTGGCGATCACCGGGGCGCTGACCATGTTCACGTCCGGATTCAAGCGCCGCATGATCCCGGCAATGACTGAACAGTTCAGCGCGGCAAGG
>JANOMH010000397.1:0-1868 GCA_031420215.1 Rhodobacterales bacterium
GCATCGGCGGCCTTGCGGAAGGCACCGTTGGTATAACCGTCTTCCCAGTTGCCCAGGCCATCTGCCCAGGACACACCAGCCTGAAAATCACCATTGGCGACACCGACGATGGTCTGCTCGTGACCGCCCGAAAAGGCGATCGAGGCGAAATAGGTTTCCAGATCGCCATAGGTCGCGCCCAGCTCAGCTGCGGGGACAAGGTATCCCGAAGTGGAGTTGGGGTCAGCAAAGGCAAACGACTTGCCTGCCGCATCTTCCATCGAGGTGATCCCACTGTCAGCGCGGGCAAACCCGAAGGAATAATAACCGGTCGAGCCATCCACGTTCATCTTGGTCAATGTCAGATCAACAGCGGCCGGGTCGGTCAGGTAGATTTTTGCATAAGACGACGCGCCCAGCCAGGCCATATCAAGTGTGCCGCCCAGCAGGCCCTGAATCACGCCGTCATAGTCGGCAGGGGTGAACAGGTTGACCGGAACGCCAAGCGCTTCTTCCAGCGCCACGCGGTAGCATTCCTGCGAGGTCAGGCGATCCTGGGCGTTTTCGCCGCCAAGGATGCCGACGTTGAATTCGGCAATGGCGTGCTGTTCGGCCAGTGCAGCCGAAGCCATCGCTGTTGTCATCAGGGCCAGTGTCAGGATTTTCTTCATTTTCGTCTCCGGTTAAGCGCCGGTCTCCCCCATGGAAAACCAGCAAGTGAAAAAGGGTCAGGCGGTCGCGCGGGCCAAAGTCTGCTCCAGCGTTTCAATCGCGGTCGAGGTCGCAGCCTCGGAAAAATCGGCACCAGCACCATAGATTTCGCGGGCCATATTGGTGGTCAGCTGTGCGGGTGTGCCATCAAACACAATCCGGCCCGCCCGCATCCCGATCACCCGGTCGCAGTAGCGTCGGGCAGTATCCAGCGTGTGCAGGTTGGCAATAACGGTGCGCCCGTCCTCTTCGTGAATCCGGCGCAGCGCATCCATGACGATCTGCGCATTCATCGGGTCAAGGCTGGCGATGGGTTCATCGGCCAGAATGATCTTGGGGTTCTGCATCAGGGCGCGGGCAATCGCCACACGCTGTTGCTGTCCCCCCGACAGGGCCTCGGCCCGTCTGGGCGCATGTTCGGCAATGCCCAGACGGTCCAGAATATCGATGGCCCGGTCAATTTCGGCCTTTGGGAACAGGTTGAACACAGAGGTCAGGGTCGAATGCCGGTTCAGCGTGCCATGCAGCACATTGCTGACCACATCCATCCGGGGTACCAGATTGAACTGCTGGAAAATCATCGCACACTGGCTTTGCCAGTGCCGCTTGGCCGAGCCGGTCAGGTGCGTGACCTCGCGCCCCTCAAAGCTGATGCTGCCAGCAGAGCTGTCGGTCAGACGGTTCACCATCCGCAGCAAAGTGGATTTGCCGGCACCAGACCGGCCGATAATTCCGATCATCGCAGGCCGGTCCACCCGGATCGACGCCCGATCAACGGCGGTATTCTGGCCGAATGATTTGGTCAGCGCGACGATGTCAAGCATTCGATACCCCTAAAATTCTCGGTGGGGATAGCGACAGCGTGCGACGAGATCTTGTCAGTTAAGCCAACGATTTGTGACAGCGTCAGAACAGCCGACTTGATTAAGCGTTAAGAAACTGTAACGTTTCCTGGCTAGCAGTCACCGTCCGATGCCGCCTGTCTGTTCGGCTGGCACGGCTCAAGCGTTTTAACTGGAGACTTCGATGAACCTCAAATCCACTCTGGCCACGACGGCCAGCCTTTTGGCGATGCTGACCGCCACTGTCGCCTCGGCACAATCCATGGACGAACTGGTCGCCGCCGCCACTGCCGAAGGGCAGCTGACCACCATCGCCCTGCCGCATGACTGGTGCGG
>JANOMH010000398.1:0-10701 GCA_031420215.1 Rhodobacterales bacterium
GGGCGCAAATCCCTGCTTTTGTTGGTGCGCCGGGGTGGCGATCCGCGCTTTGTGGCGCTGTCGATCGAACAATAAGCCGGTCGGAACCGCAAGAGAAAGGGCACCTTTTGGTGCCCTTTTTTTGTGACCGACATGCTTTTGTGACCTGACTTCACCGCATGGATTTGCCGCGTGTCAACTTTGGTTTGTTTATTTGGGTGCCGTGGCAGGCCCCATCGGGCCTGCCACGTGCAAGCCCCGCCGCGATCCGACCGGCACGCCTTAGCGTGACCGGGCAGCGCCTGCCCTGCCCCCGGCAGGCGCTTCGCACCCGCCAGGTCAGGCGCTGCCCTCTGCCGGTACTGACCCAATCAGCCTACAGCCGACCGCCCCCCTGCGTGCGCGGGGCCGACGCTCCACTGGGGCCTCGGCTGATCCCGCTCAGGCAACTGTGGGACTTCAGCGACCACCCCCAGAGCATTGTCGCCCCTCCTCATCCCGCCCTAATTCATCCGCGCCAATTGTTCAGCTGACAAAGACACAATCCCCAGCGCCCGGGCCGCGCCTATTGACAGCAACGGGCTGTCCGGCCCGATCCCGCGCTGATAATCTTGGACCGCCCGTCCGGTGGCCGTGTCCAAAATCCCGGTGATGGGCCCCAGGTAGTAACCGCGCGCAGCCAAAGCGCGCTGCAACGTCGAGACGAATTCAAGGGTAAAGGCCGGGGGGCAGATTGTCTCGAACAGCACTTCCTGCCGGTCGCGGGTAATGCTCTGACGGATCACTGACCGATAGCGGGCAGGGTGCAGCACCGTTCCATCGGGGGCCAGCACGGCAAGCGAGTCGCGTTCCTGTGCGGTGACCGTTTCGATCACTGCAGGGGTAATCGCCCGGCCGATGCAGCGGCCCTCTGCATCGGTTTCTATCGCGGCCAGCCCCGGCAAGGGCGCACCCGATGTCGTCAGTGCGACGGGCAAAGCTGTGGGCGCACAGCCGGTCAGGCCAGGCCCGCTGAGGACAAGTAGCATTATTACGTAACGATGCACTGCGCGGGGGCCCCGGCCTTGGTGTCGGATTGGCTCTGGGTGCAATGGTAATGCAAGGGCGACGTGGCGCAAAGCCGGTTAACCTTGGAGCAGATTGGTTCCGGGGCAACTGTCTCTTGTCCTCCACAGTTCGGGTTTCGCTGTTTGGGTGCTACAACTGCCTGTGAAAGCCTGAAATCGGGCTGGATTGCCCCGGACCAACCGCCTAGATAGTTTTCGGACCACAGAACGAACGAGGACGACAGGCGATGGCGAAGATTACATACGTAGAACATGGCGGCAAAGAGCATGTTGTCGAAGTGGCCAATGGCCTGACTGTGATGGAAGGGGCCCGCGACAACGGTATCCCGGGGATCGAGGCTGACTGCGGCGGGGCCTGCGCCTGTTCGACCTGCCATGTCTATGTCGATTCCGACTGGGTGGCCAAGCTGCCGAAAAAGGACGCGATGGAAGAGGATATGCTCGATTTCGCCTATCAACCCGACCCGGTCCGGTCGCGGCTGACCTGCCAGCTGAAGGTGTCCCCCGCAGTTGATGGCCTGCGCGTGCAGATGCCGGTCAAGCAAATCTGATGGGTCGGCTGGCCTGGGTCGTTTTGGCCCTGCTGGCCAGCCCCGTTTTGGCCCTGCTGGCCAGCCCCGGCAATGCGCAAGACCCTGTTTTGGGGGCCAGCTTTGCCGAACCGACATCCCGCTATGACCACGGGATTCTGGGCGATGCGGTTGAATATGGCCTTTTGCGGATAGAAACAGCGGCGGGCCAGTTTGAATTCCGGCAACCCGATTCCCATGTGTTCGAGGATTTTGCCCCCCGTTTGTGGGATATCGATGGTGATGGCGACCTCGAGGTGGTGGTGGTCGATACCGACCTGACCAAAGGCGCGCGGCTGGCCATTTATGACCAGACCGGCCTGCTGGCCGCCACGCCCTATATAGGACAGCCACACCGCTGGCTTGCCCCCATTGGTGCCACCGATCTGGACGGCGACGGGCGGATCGAGATTGCCTTGATCGACCGTCCCCATCTGGCCCGCGTCTTGCGCCTGATGCGGCTGGATCACGGCGCGCTGGTAGAGGTGGCATCCATAGAGGGGCTGACCAACCACCGTATCGGTGACACTTATGTCAGCGGCGGCTTGCGGGATTGCGGAGAGGGGGCCGAGGTTATCGTGGCGAACGCTGATTGGACCCTGGTCATGGCGGTCCGCTTTTCGCCGCAGGGATTGTCCGCGCGGGCAATCGGGCCTTTTGCGGGCCCGGCGGACATGCGTGATGCCTTGGAATGTGGGCAGCAGAACCCTTAGGTCAGGTCGGACATTTTTGCCCGCCTCCACTTAAGACACCAGTGCCAACAGCGTCAAAAGCACCGTGATTTCAGCCAATTGCTGCACTGCTCCCAGAATATCCCCGGTCTGGCCGCCGATTTTGGCCATGGCGATATTGGCCCACCCCAGACTGATGGCCCCCACCGTCAGGGCCAGCGGCAGCGCCCAAGGCCCGACCAGCAACAGCGCCCCCCCCAATGCAATCCCAGTGCCGAGCATAACCGTGCTGCGCGGCGGCACCCCGACCGAACGACCCAGCCCGTCCGCCCGTGCGGCGGGCAATGCATGCAGCAGCGCCAGCATCGGCAGGCGGGACAACAGGCCGGACAGGATCAGTGCGGGCCAGAGCAGGCCAAAGCTGATCAGCATCTGCAGCGCACTCCAACGCAGCCCGACCGACAGGATCAGCGCCAGCACGCCATAGGTGCCAATCCGGCTGTCAAGCATGATTTCCAGCCGGCGGGCTTTGTCCCAGCCGCCCCATAACCCGTCGGCGCTGTCGGCCAGCCCATCCTCGTGCATCGCGCCGGTCACGATGATCTGCACCGCCAGTACCAGCCCCGCCGCCACTGCAGGGGTCAGCCCGAGGCGGAGTGCTGCAACACCCGCCAAGGCGGCCAGGACGCCCACAATCAGCCCGACCACAGGCCAGGCCCAGGCCGCCCGCGCCCCCCGCCCGATCGCCGCGTGCGTATCGACCCGGATCGGCAACCGGGTCAGCAGTCCCAAAGCTGCCGGAATATCGGTCCAGGTCACGATGTCGTCTTTGGCCAAACGAATGCCCCTCCTGGCGGTTTCCTTGCTGCGTCCCGAGGGTTAGACAGAACCAACCGCCGATGCAACGAGGACCCGCATGACCAGCCAGTTTGACAGCCTTTCCAGCTTTCGTGCTCTCTTGCAGGCAGCCCCCATCGCCGATGCAGTGGCCCTTGACGGGGCCCGCGCCCGCAATGGCCAACTGACCAAACCGCCGGGGGCTTTGGGCCGGTTGGAAGAATTGGCGATCTGGTATGCCAGCTGGCGGGGTGACCCTCGCCCCGCTATTTCATCCCCGCAGGTCATTGTTTTTGCTGGAAATCATGGGGTCACCGCGCAGGGCGTCTCGGCCTTTGCGGCGGAAGTCACCGCGCAGATGGTGATCAATTTCCAACATGGCGGGGCGGCGATTAACCAATTGTCCAAAGCCTTTGGGGCCAGCATGACTGTCCATGCGCTGGACCTGGACCGGCCGACCGCCGATTTCACCATTGCTCCGGCGATGGCTGAGGCGGAACTGGTGCAGGCCCTTGCCACTGGTTGGATGGCCGTAGACCCCGCCGCCGATCTGCTGGTCACCGGCGAGATGGGGATCGGCAATACCACTGTCGCCGCCGCAGTCGCCGCCGGGCTGTTTGGTGGCACCGGGCATGATTGGGTGGGCCGGGGCACCGGGGTGGATGATGCCGGGCTGAACCGCAAGGCCCGTGTGGTGGATGCGGGGCTGGCGGTGCATGCCGCTCAGCTGTCCGATCCGCTGGCCGTGCTGCGCTGTCTGGGGGGGCGGGAACTGGCTGCCATGGCGGGCGCGATTGCGGCGGCCCGCCACCACCGGATTCCGGTCATTCTGGACGGGTTCATTTGCTGCGCAGCCGCCGCCGTTCTCGACCGGGCAGTGCCCGGTGCGCTGGACCATTGTGTCGCCGGGCACCAAAGTGCGGAAAACGCCCATGCCCGATTGCTCGCCCATCTGGACAAAGAGCCGCTGCTCTCACTCGGGCTGCGGCTGGGCGAGGGGTCGGGGGCGGCGCTGGCGATTGGCATTCTGAAAGGCGCAGTCGCCTGCCATTCCGGCATGGCCACCTTTGCCGAGGCCGGGGTAAGCGACGCAGGTTAAGGCGAACTGCCAATTTCTTTGGGTTTCAAATATCCCCGCCGGAGGCCTGACTCGCGGGCTCGTGCCGGCGCGGGGCGCCTAAAAGCGGCTTGTTATTGATGTTTATCAGCAGTGCTGCTTTAGCCTTTTGTTTTGACGCGCATTTTATCCCAATAACCGCTTCGCACTTTTTGGAATGCGCCTTAAGTCCCGGTCTGTGGCACCACTTGCCCGGCTTTAAGCTGGCTGACCAATGCGGCCTCCAGGTCCTTGTTCAGCGCCTTGGACCGTTCGATATACTCCAGGTTGTCGACCACATTGACCCCCGGTTTCCACAATTCGGCCAGTTCACGGACGGCAGCGCGGTCGGCGTGGTAGAAGGTGGTTTGCGCCTCGGCGGCTTCGAATTCGCTCAGCCCCAGGTTTTCCAACACATAACGACCGGCACGCAAAGACGAATCGAACAATTCACGCACGATGTCATTGGCCCCGGCCTGAAACAATTCATAGACATGGACCCGGTCATAGGCGCGGGCGACGATATGCAGGTCGGGGCGTTCCTTGCGGGCATAGGCCACAAGGTTCAATGCCGCCACCCGGTCATCCAACGCCACAACCAACACGCGCGCCCGTTCTAATCCTGCGGCATGCAGGATATCGGGCCGGGATGGGTCGCCAAAGAACCCGCGCACGCCAAAGCGGCGCATGGTTTCAATCGTGTCAAGGTCATGGTCCAGCACCACGGTCTGAAACCCCGCACCGCGGACAAACCGGTTCACCACCTGACCAAACCGGCCGACCCCGGCAATGATCACCGGGCCGGTTGCGTCGATCTTGTCCGGTTCCGGCAGCGGTTTGCCGCCAATCCGGTGGCTTTGGATATCATAGGCAATGAACAGCAGGGGCGTGATCAGCATGGACAGCGCAATCATCAGCAGAATGGTTTCGCCAAGGTCGGGTCCAAAAACCCCTTGCTGCAGCGAGAATGCCACCAGCACAAAGCCGAATTCGCCGGCCTGCGCGAGGCCCAGCGCAAACAGCCAGCGCCCCCGCCCGGTGATCTGAAACAGGCGCGCAAGGCCGTAAAGGACCATCCCCTTGATTGCCATCAGGATCAACGTCAGCCCGATGATCCGCAACGGGTCGGACAGCAGGATGCCAAAATTGATCCCTGCGCCGACGGTGATAAAGAACAGCCCCAGCAGCAGGCCTTTGAATGGGGCAAGGTCACTTTCCAGCTCGTGCCGGAATTCGGAATTGGCCAGCACGACCCCGGCCAAAAATGTACCAAGCGCCGGTGATAAGCCCACCATCTCCATCAGGACCGCGATGGATACGACCAGCAACAGGGCCAGTGCCGTATACATTTCGCGCAGGCGGGCGTGGTGGATATAGCGAAAGACCGGGCGGATCAGATAGGTTCCGGCCAGCACAACCAGCCCTACCGCCGCCAATGTAACCAGCGTGACGCCCCACCCCGGCAAGCCCGCGACAAGACTGATGGCCTGCTCTTTTGCCGGTTCTGCCCCTAAGGGCAGGATGAACGGGGTGTTCTTGGCCAATAGCGGGATGAGCGCCAACAGCGGAATGACCGCAATATCCTGCGCCAGCAGCACTGAAAACGCGGACCGCCCGCCCCCGGTTTCCATCAGCCCCTTTTCCGAAAGGGTTTGAAGCACGATCGCGGTGGATGACGGCGCAAGGATCAGACCGATAGCCAGCGCTGTGGCCCAGTCGACGCCCAACAGCATGCTCACCGCCATGATGGCCAGCGTGGTCAGTCCGATCTGCAATCCGCCGAGCCCAAGCAGTTTCTTGCGCATGTTCCACAGCGCGCGGGGCTCCAGTTCCAGTCCGATCAGGAACAGCATCATCACCACGCCGAATTCGCCGAAATGCTGCAGATCGGCGGTCTCGGCCCCGACCAGTCCAAAGGCCGGCCCAATGACGATTCCGGCGGCCAAATAGCCCAGGACCGACCCCAGCCCCAGCCGTGCGGCCAAAGGCACCGCGATAACCGCTGCCCCCAGATAAATCGTGGCCTGAAACAGAAAGCTTTCCATGCCAAAACTATTGCAACAGGGCGCAGCCTTGGCAACGTCTGGTGCGGGGCAGACGGCAGGTTTTGACTAAATCTTTGGTGAAGCGTTGAATAAGCGGGCGGTCGATAACCACAATCAATAAGGCGTGCGGTTCAGCCGTTCGGAATGGCAATCGTAATTGTCTGGCCGCGTTTGACATAGTTCAGCGCATTGTCCCCGATAGCGGCCACCTGACCGCCGTCCAGACTGTCGCCGACCGCCACCCGGACATAGCGCCCATTGGCCAGCCGGACCAGCGCGCGCCGGTCATTGGGTCTGCCAAAGACGCCGATCAGATTGACCTCGCGCAGGTCAATCGCCTCGGCCAAGGTCGCATTGGCCGCCACTCCGCCGGGGATCGGGCCATTGGGCGCGACGACTTCATCAGGAACCTGCGCCTCTGGGACCAGCGCCTCAGGCGCGGGCTCTACAGATACGGGCACGTCGGCCACCGGCGGCGGCTCTGGCGACGGGTCGATCATCGCAAGGCTGGGGTTTTGCGGGGCAGCGACACTGCGTTCCTGCGCGCTGGCCACGACAGCCGCAAAGTTTTGCGGGCGAAGTTCGGGGAGACGGGCACTGGCAATGGCCAGGGCGGTCCCGCTGATCACAGTCGAATCTGGCGGGGCGGCAGCAAGGATTGCCGCGACCGTATCGTCAATCGCGCCGGTGGTCGCATCTGGTGGCAGGGCGGCCCCTTCGGCAATTGCGGCTGGATCCGGCTGGGGGGCCAGTCCTGCGGGTCGGGTTTGCGGGCGAGGTCCGGCAAAGGCCACAAGGACCGGTGCATCGGTCACGGTCGCTGCCGGGGTTCCGGGCCGCAGCAGAGGGCGCACGGTTGGGGCTATGGCACCCAAGCCTATGCCGCCAGCTGTGACCGGATCGATGACCGCAGTGCCGGAAAGGGCGGGAACGGCCGGGTCGGCAACAATAGTAGCCGGGCGCGGGGCCAGTGGCGGGGCGGCAACAGCAGCGGTAATCGTGGGTCCGGTTTCCGGCACTGGCGGCGCAACCACTGTGCCCACTACTTCGGGCACCGGGGTGCCGGGCCGGGCTGGCGGGATAATGGCGGGCAGTCCGGAAAAAACCCTGATCCCGCTCGGGGTCAGCGTCCCTTCGGGCGTGGCCAGAACATACCCCCGGGCATCGCGCAGAAATACTGTGCCGGGGGCGGGCGGATCAACCGGGGTCAGCGTCGCCTGATCGGGGGCTGCACCTGCCAGACCGGGCATCTCCGGCAAGGCGACGCGGTCGGCCCCGGCATCCAACGCAGCCAGCGTCAGACTGCCCACCGGGTCAGATGTCGGGATCAGCGGCAGGCGCGGGGCGCGCAGCCAGACCCCGGTTGCCGCATAAATCCGGTCCGCCTCGGCCGGACTGACCGCAGTGCCGGTTTCGGCGACGGGTTCAACAGCGGGTTCCAAAGCGACCAGTTCGGCGGGCACGGTGGCCACGGCATCCGCCGTTGCCTCGGGCGTGGCCAGATCGGGCAGGGCGGCAACATCGGGGGCGGTATCCGGGGTCAGCACTGGTGCTGCAGGTTCAGAGCTGTCCGCCGGGGCGATAAGCGCGGTTTCGGTCATATCTGGCGGGGCGATCAGGTCGTCCGCAGCAGCGACCTCGGTCGTTGATCCGCCGCCAAACAACCCCGCCAACCCGGTTTCGGTCATGAAGCTGGCCCATGCCGCCACCGCTGCCAGACAGGCCAACAAGATCAGCGTCAGGATCAGCGCCAGATGTCTCGGCCTGCCCCGGACTGGGGGTTTGGCTGCCAGGGCAGATGACAGCGTCGGCTGTGCGGCGATCCGGCCCGGCGCGGTAAGCTGCGCCAGTTGGCCCCCAGCCTTGGCCTTTTTGTCGGTCCGGTCCCCGCCGCCGTGCTGGCTGGCAAAATAGCCCGTTTTTCCCGGCTCTAGCGAGGGGCCTGTCACTGCAACCGCCGCAGTGGCCGGTTTTGACGGGATCAATGTGACAGTCTCGATCGAGACCGGGGTCGCGGCTGGTTGGTCACCGTGATCGGTATTCGGGCGGAACGGAATGACCGTCGCTGCGGCCACAGGGCGGGTCGCACTGGATTGACCGGTCACCGGGGGTGCGGCGGCAGCCTCGGGCAGTTTGGCGTTGAACGGCCGGGGGACCGGCGGCTCAGCGGCGCTGCGGTCAGCACCGGTCAGGCGCGGCGCAACCATGGCTGGGCTGATATGGCCAACGGCCAGCTGCGCGGCCAGTTGTCCGGCAGGGGGCATCGCATCGGCGGTTTCGCCTGGCATTGCCGCTGCGACCGGATGCGCCATCTGAACCGGCCGGGCGAGCGGCGGTTCGGCCCGGCGGCTGAACACCGGTTCTGCGCGGTCATCACTGCGCTGGGCCAGACTTGCATGTGTCGAGCTGGCAAGTGTCGCGCTGGCAGGTGTCTTGCTGCCGGGTGGTGGTGGCAGGGGGCGTTGGGCGGCGGGCACATCGGTCGAATCTGCCCGCAATGGGCGCGCCCGCGAAGCAAAGACCGGCTGGGGGATCAGTGAAGGTTTGGCCATTTCAAGGGACTCTGCTTCTGCGGCGGGCTCAATCTCGGGCTCAAACCGCATGTCGATAAAGGGCGCGTCTTCGTCCAGAGTTTGCCCGGGCAAGTTCGGCAATGCCAATGTCCACACGGTTGAGCTGTCAAAAATCGTCGGATCCTGCGGCGCAAAGACCAGAGCGGACAGATCCGGTGGCGGTAAATCAGCATTGGGCAATGCCGGTTCAGGTGCCGTCAGGAGCGTCGCGGTGGCAGCGGTCTGACGCGGATCGGCTGGCGCAGCGGCTATACTGTCAGCCACAGTCAAGACAAATGGTGCCGGAGTGGGCGGCGAGGATTCGGGCAGAGCGGATTCGGGCAGAGTGGATTCGGCTGGGGACATTTCTGTTGCGACCAGATCAATTGGGGCCAGCTCAATTGGGGTCACGTCAAATGCGCCAATCTCTGCCGGAACTGGTTCGGACGGGGGAATTTCTGCCGGGAACAGGTCGTCAACGGATGCCGGCCCTTCCTCATCAGGGGCTGGGGCCAAGTCCGGCAAGGCCGCCGCATCCGCCTTCAGCGCTGCCGACAGCACATCCGCCCCGCGCGGTTTGGGCAGATGCTGGACGGGCAGATCATCCCGCTCTACCTGCTGACCCGGCCCAATCAGCCGGTCAGCCATCGACGTTGGGCCAAAAAACGCCTCACCCACATAGGTAAATGGTTCGGGCACCCCGGCGAAACATACCGGACCAAAGCGGTGTTCGGCGGCAAACGCCTCGGCCTCGGCCAAAGTCTCACGCGCGACGGCGGCGATATAGGTGCGGCCACCACCCCGAACCGCATCATAACACAGATCCGCCACCGCATAAGGCGTGGCCCCGTCAAGGGCGCGGCGGACATCGTCGTCACTGGTGCGGGTCGTGTCCAACGCCAGATATTTGATTTGCTCGTTCGGAATCAACAGCTTGGTGCGCAAGCCTTGCGGGTCAAGCGCCAGCCCGGTCTTGCGCAGCACCGCCAACTGGCCTGCCAGATCGGAGGCATCAAGTGCCACCTCGCCGACGACTGACCAGACAGTGCCGCTGCGATGCAACAGCCGGATACCTTCGAATGACAGTGAAAGGGCAAAATTGGGCTTCATGTGATGGCTTTAGCACCCGGCGCTTACAGGCGAAACCGCTTCTGCCCGTCCAGCCAAAGCTACAGCAGTTTCCCGCCAACTCCAAGTCTGGCTGACGCAGGGTTGATTGATCCGTGTTTGGCGGAAATGCGATACCATGGTGAGGCGATCAGTTATGCAGAAGGGCGACGGAATCACTGAAAGGGGATTCACCATGATCCGCAGACTTGCGCTGGTATTGTTGCTGTGGCCGGTCGGGTTGGCCGCCGATAACCTGAGCGCGGATTTCACCCAGGATGATCTGGTCCTGTTTGACCGGGATGCACTGCCCGCCGGATGGATCATCCGCGACAGCCCGCAGGGGACCAAAGTCATGGCCGGTGCGGTGGCCAGTGCGCTCAGCGTCAATCTGGACAGCGCGATGCTGCAAATTGATTGCATCCGCCAGCCCGCGCCCGCGCATCTGAAAGTCGGGCTGCATTACTGGCTGGCCGGGCATCCCGAACCGGGGCAGCGCTACGTCTTGGATTTGTTCAATTCGGCCTTCAGCATGCGCCCGGCGGCCTATGATCTGGGGCTGGGGCCGGTTTCGACTGCCGGGATCGACCACAATATCACCCGTGACGGCCCATTTCCTGCGGCCTATTTTGCGGCCATCGACCAGTTTCTGACCCCCTTGGCCCAAGGGCAGGCGACGCAGGTCAGCATCCGTTTTACCACGCCTGAATCGTCGGATGCGCCGGGCCAGGCATTTGACGTCGAATTCCCGCTCTACCGCCTGCGCGAAGCCGCGGTT
>JANOMH010000399.1:0-10991 GCA_031420215.1 Rhodobacterales bacterium
GACGATGCAACCATCCTCAAAGACCTTGAGGCCGGTCTCAAGCGGGTCGTGTTCGGTCAGGACAAGGCCATTGTGGCCCTTGCCTCTGCGATCAAACTGGCGCGTGCTGGTCTGCGCGAGCCGGAAAAACCCATTGGCAACTATCTGTTCGCAGGGCCGACCGGTGTGGGCAAAACCGAAGTGGCCAAGCAATTGGCCGACTCGCTGGGTGTGGAACTGATCCGCTTTGACATGTCCGAATACATGGAAAAACACGCGATCAGCCGCCTCATCGGCGCACCGCCGGGCTATGTCGGGTTCGACCAGGGTGGCCTGCTGACCGATGGCGTCGACCAGCACCCGCATTGTGTGCGGCTGCTGGACGAGATCGAAAAGGCGCATCCGGATGTGTTCAACATCCTGTTGCAGGTGATGGACCACGGCAAACTGACTGACCACAATGGCCGGGCGGTGGATTTCCGCAACGTGATCCTGATCATGACCTCGAATGCCGGCGCGGCCGAACAGGCCAAGGAAGCCATCGGCTTCAACCGCGACCGGCGTGAAGGCGAGGATACGGCTGCAATCGAGCGGATGTTCACGCCGGAGTTCCGCAACCGGCTGGACGCGGTCATCAGCTTTGACCGCCTGCCGAAGGAAGTGATCAATCAGGTGGTCACCAAGTTCGTCCTGCAACTCGAAGCGCAGTTATTGGACCGTAATGTCCATATCGAACTGACGCCGGCAGCGGCGGCATGGCTTGGCGACAAAGGATATGATGACAAAATGGGTGCGCGCCCGCTGGGCCGGGTGATCCAGGAGCATATCAAGAAACCCTTGGCTGAAGAGTTGCTGTTCGGAAAACTCACCAAAGGTGGCTTGGTTAAAGTGGGCGTCAAAGACGGCGCGCTGGATCTGAAATTCGAATCACCCGAACACCCACGTCTGACCGGCAGCAAACCACCGCTTTTGACGGCCGAATAAAGCGACGACGGCCTGCGCCGCCCTGGTGGTGGCGCAGACCTATGAATGTCAGCGGCAAAAACTGCAAAACCTTTCATGGGATAAAATGCGCGTCAAAACAAAAGGTTAAAGCGGCACTGCGGGTTCACATCAACCGCAAGCCGGATTACCGCTCTGTCAGCTTGATCTCGATCCGGCGGTTCTGCGCGCGAGCATCTTCTGTGTCGGCGGTATTGACGGGCTGATATTCACCAAAGCCATTCGCGGCCAGGCGGTTCGGTGAAATCCCTTGGGTATCAATCATATACAGGACAACAGACAGCGCCCGGGCCTGACTGAGTTCCCAGTTATTGCGAAACGCCCCCGCCCCGGACAGCGGAAGATTGTCGGTATGACCATCGACCCGGATCACCCAGTCAATCGTGTCGGGGATCTCGCCCGCGACCCGTTGTAGAATCGCACCGACCTTGCCAATTTCGGCCTCACCCGCGGGCGACAGGGTGGCAGAGCCGGGCTGAAACAGCACTTCGGATGAAAATACAAAGCGGTCGCCTTCGATCCGGACGCCATCCTGCCCGTCCAGAACGTCGCGCAGGCGGCCAAAGAATTCCGAGCGGTAGCGCTCCAGATTTTGTGCTTCGGCGGCCAGTCGAACCGTCTCCGCCTCAAGCCTGATGCGCTCTTGCTCTTCCAGCAGGCGGCGGCGGCGTTCTTCGGCGGCAGCGCGGGCCAATGCAGTGTTCAACTGCGAACCCAGCGCTTCGATCTGCACCTGCGACTGCGTATCGGCATCAGCGGACACGTCCAGAAGTGCCTGCAACGTACCCACTTGCGTGCGCAAAGACGCGACCTGTTCATTCAATAGCGCCACTTGCCGCTGACCATCGGCGGACAAAGCCTGCTCTTGCGACAGTGCCGTGTTGGCCGTGGCCAGCAAAGCTGCTTGCCGTTCGGCCTCGGTCATTTGGGCAGCACCTGCCTCCTGCGCTGTGGCCATTGCGGCCAATGCCGCAGTCAACCGCGCCTCAAGTGTTGCCCGGTCCTGCGCCGTGGATTCAGTCAGGGCGGCCACCTGCCCTTCCAAATCCTGTTGGGCCAGGATCGCCTCGGCCAGTCGCGCCTGTAAATCGGACCGTTCGCTTTCAGTGGACTGCTGCGCCAAAAGTGCTGCGGCAAGCCGCGCTTCCACTTCCTGCTGGGTTAAGGCGCTGTTTAGCAACGCCGTTTGCAGGGCAGCTTCGGCTGCGGCCTTGTCACCAGCCGCCAATTCCTGCGCGGCTACCGCTGCGGCAAGGCGCGTTGCCAACGCCTCTTGCCCCAGTTGCGCCTCGGCCAATGCAGCCTGCGCTGCGGTAAGTTCGGTCGCTGTAGTTGCTTGCAAGGACAGTGCCGCCAGCAGCCGTGCATCCAGATCGGCACCCGTTGCCCGCACCTGCGCCAACGTCGCCTCGGCCTGTTGGCGGGCCAGCAAAGCCGCTGCTAGGGACAAGTCCAGCTCATCGCGGCGTGCTTCGGCGGCGGCAAGCAGGGTCAGCGTGGTCTCGGCCTGGCTGCGCTGTTCCTCCAGCGCCAAGGTCATCGCGGTCAGTTCGGTATCCGCATTTGTCAGCCGCGCCTGCAATGCTTCGGCCGCTGCCGCATCGACCAGCCGCGCTGCCTCCAGTTCCGAAATCTGCGCGCCGCTCGCCTCGCCTTGGGTGCGTAATTGGGCGACCAGGGCTTGCAGCGCCTCGCGCCGGGCTGCGGCCAGACGGGCGGCCTCGGCCCCGGCATCGATTTCGCCCCGTGCAGTCGCCAGGGCCAGATTAAGCGCATCCTGTTCACTCATCAGTTCGGTTTGCTGTGCCTGCAACCCGGCCAACTGATCCCGCGCTGCCGTCCGGTCGGCCAACAGTCCAGCAACCTGCGCCTCGAATCCAGTGATCCGGTTTTCAGCCTGCGCCAAGGCCAGCGCCTGCGTATCCCGCTCTCCCGTTAACCGATCAATCAGCCCTGCCTGCTGGGTGGCCCGGTCAGTGACGGTCCCCAGATCGGCGGTCAGAGTGGCGGTTTGGGCCTGTTCAATCCCAAGGGCGTGAGCCAGCGAGGCCACTTCGGCCGTCAGTTCAGTCAGTTTGGTCGCCTGCCCGCTGATCTCGTCGCGCAAGACGAATTGCACCACGGTAAAGATTGTCAACACGAACATCAGGACCAGCAGCAGCCCGGTCATCGCGTCCACGAAACCCGGCCAGATCGTGGGGTTGAACCGATTGCCTGATCCACGGTTCAGCGCCATGCCCTAGCCCCGGGCCCGGTCTGCTGCGATGTCTCGGGCCGTGCGCGATTGCCGGATCACGCGGGTCAGGGCCGCAATATCGCTGCGCAATTCGGCCATGGTTTCCTGCCGCCCGGCCGAGATTTCCTCAAGTATCCGCAGCATCTGTACGTCGATCGAGCGCAGGCGCATCCGGCTTTCGGCATCCATCCCATCACTGCTGTTCATGTCACCCAACCTGGCCAACAGCCGTTCCTGACTGACCGCCATCCGGGCCAGGGCATCGGCACTGGTGTCGGTTTCCATCCGTTGCGCCAGCCGGTTCATCGCACTGGCCAGCTGCCCAAGTCGTTCATCGACCTGATTTCGGTTAATGTCGGTCTGGGTGAACATCAGTTGCAGCGCTTCCATCTGCTCTGCCAGATGGTCGATCACGCCCGACATCATCCCCTGTTCACTGCCGCCCTCGTCGCCCGACGACAGGCCGACCCGGGTGATACTGGACAACCATTCCTCAAGTTCGCGGTAAAACCGGTTCTGGCCGTGGCCCGCGAATAATTCCAACAGACCCACCACCAGTGATCCGGCCAGCCCCAGCAGGGAAGACGAAAACGCCGTGCCCATCCCGCCCAACTGGCTTTCCAATCCGGCCTGCAAGCGTCCAAAAATGTCGGCCCCGGTTTCGCCGACCGCCGGATTCAGCGAGCGGATGGTTTCGACCAGCGCCGGCACGGTGGTCGCCAGCCCGTAAAACGTGCCCAGCAGCCCAAGGAAAATCAGTGTACTGCCCAGATAGCGGGTGATTTCCCGATCTTCGTCAATCCGGCTGGCGACTGAATCAAGCAGCGACCGGCCAGAGGTTGATGACAGTTGCATCCGTGCCCCGCGCGACCGCAATTGGGTGGCCAGTGGCGCCAAAAGCGACGGGACTTCGACCAGAGTTGAACTGGTCTGTGTCTTGGCAAATCGTTCGATCCAACCCACAGACCGCATCAGTTGGGCCACCTGCCCAAAGCAGGACATGACCCCCAGCACAAAGACCAGTGCAATAGCAGAGTTCAGGTAAGGGTTGGTCCAGTAGATTTCGAGCAATGTGGCAAAAGCAATATACCCGCCCGCGCCGACCAGCCCCAAGGCGATCAGCATCGAGATGATTTGGCGGACAGGTTGCGAAAAGTGCAGCTCGGCCTCGGGTTCCTTTTTGTCCATTTGGGGACAGGTTCCTCGCGTTGATTGATTGCGGTGCAGCATAGGGGTTAGTGCGCGGAAACCCAAACAAAATATCGCATTACCCGGTGTCGCAAATCGCCCTGACACGGGTCACCAATGCAGTCAATGCCGGGTCTGCAATTCCAAGTTGCGTCAGATGGGCGACGGTATTGAACAGATAGTCCCGGTTCCGCCCGCGCCCACCCTGCGCCCGCGCAATCATCTGCGCCTGTGTCTCGGGGTCGAATTGGCAGTATTGCCGGTGTGCCGGATCAATCACATAGGTCAAAGCGGTGACTTGCTGCCCGTCTGGCAACCCGACCCGCACCCAGCGCTCGTGATAGGCGGACGAAATCAGTTCACGTTCGCGCAACATGGCCAGCACCGCGTCGATCCCTGCCTCGGCTACGCGCAGCGCCACGCCAGTGCAAACCGCCCCGGTCTGCGCATCCAGCGCCAAGACCAGCCCCGGTTCAGCCTCGGTCCCCCGGTGATGGATCGAAAGCATGCAAAAACTGCGGGCATAACCGGTCAGATCAGCGGTTACAGCCTCGGCCGGGGCAAAGCCGGGATCCCAGAGCAGGGATCCATAGGCAAAGACCCAGAGCGGGCCACTACTGGCAATAGGATCCACTGCGATAACTCGCTGTATCGAAATGGAAATGATTGCGGTGAAAGCTGTTTGCCTCGGGGCCAAGGATGGTGCCAAACATGCCGCAAGCCCCGTCATGCAGATGGCGGAGCAGGGCGCCATAGCTGTTGGTGCCCCAGCCGTTCAGCACCGTGATAGTGCCCCCATTGGCCAGATTGAACCCGCCGATATCCACAGCTTTGCCATGGCCGTGTTCGGACAGCCGACCGCTGGCGGCATTGTTCCGGTTCCGGCAGGCATAGGTGCCCATGATCTGCAGGCCCGCCAACCCGCCGCCGGAATTGGCAAGGGTCGGTCTGGCCACGTTATGGACCCAATCCTGCAAGGCTTCGGCTGTGGCGCAATCCATGGTGCCAGCCGTCGATAGCCTGATCCCATCGACCGACCGGACCAGAACCCCACCGTCAATGCCACAGGCCCCCGGCCCCGACACATGGCCCAGTTCCTCGCCCTGAATCTGCGGATTGCCGCAAACCGAGCCGCGCACCCGTTCCGCCCGGGCGGCTTCGGCCTGCTGCACGATAGCGGCTGGCCGATCCTCGGGGCGCAGGGCTACCGGAATGGCAAGGGCGGACAAAGACGGGGGGGCGGGCAAAGACGGGGGGGCGGGCAAAGACAGCGCCACATCAAAGCTGGGCGTGGCATCCGACATCACCTCGGGCAGCAGATCGCCGGGGCGCAGCTGCGGGCGCATGACGGCGGCCGCCGAGGCGAGCAGGACCGGGGCGGCAGCAATGTCTGGCCGCAGCGCCGGGCGCAACACTGCGTCAGTTACAACGTCGAGCCCGGCCACATCGCCGCCAAAATCGCCCTCGGGCCGGAACATCGGCGGGGCGGCTTGCCACAGACTGACCAGAACCACCTGGCGCACTTGGGTCAGCGCATCGGCCCGCGCCTCTTGGGGGGTCAGGGTATGGTGGGGTTGCGGGTAAGCGGCGGCCAGAGCCATTTCCACCTGCGGGGCCAATGCTTTGGCCACTATCGGCGCCGTCTCGGGCCGCGCTGTCGGGCGCAACGCCGCCTCTGGCATTAAGCGCAACGCCGCCTCTGGCACCAGCCGCAACGCCGCCTCTGGCGCTGGGCGCAACTGCGGACGCATCGGCGCGTCGGCCAAAGCTGCGGTGCCGATCAGGGCACACAAGACCAGCAGCGCCCGCATCACGATACCACCGCCGGGCCGCGCCCAAAGTCAGGGGCTGCCGTATCCTGCCCCGCCTCGATGATCCCGCGTCTGATCGCGCGGGTTCGGGTGAAATAGGCGTGCAAAGTATCGCCATCGCCCATCCGGATCGCGCGTTGCAGGGCAAACAGCTCCTCAGTAAAACGGCCCAGAATGTCCAAAGTCGCATCCTTGTTGGTCAGGAATACATCGCGCCACATGGTCGGGTCGCTGGCCGCGATCCGGGTGAAATCCCGAAAGCCCGAGGCGGAGTATTTGATCACTTCACTATCCGACACCCGCCCCAAATGATCGGCCACGCCGACCATGGTATAGGCAATCAGATGCGGTGTATGCGACACCACGGCCAGCACCAGATCATGATGCTCGGCGTCCATTTCGTCGACATTCGCGCCAATGCCGCGCCACAAGGCCGCCAGCCGGTCTACCGCCGCCCGGTCGGCGTCGCCGGGGACAAGGATGCACCAGCGGTTGTCAAAAAGGGTTGCAAACCCTGACCGGGGACCAGAATACTCCGTCCCGGCAAGCGGATGCGCCGGGATGAAATGCACGCCCTTGGGCAAATGCGGAGCAACGGCGGCAATCACAGCGCCTTTGACCGAGCCTACATCGCTGACTGTCGCACCGGGTTTCAGCAGCGGCCCGATTTCAGCAGCAACTGCGCCCATCGCACCCACAGGCACGCATAAAACCACCAGATCGGCCCCGGCCACAGCCTCGGCCACAGTGTCATAAACCACGTCGCACAGGCTGATTTCACGCGCGACCGCACGGGTTTCAGCGGATTTCGCAAAACCCACCACCTGGCCCGCCAGCCCGGCCCGCCGGATCGCCAAGGCCATCGAGCCCGCAATCAGCCCCAGTCCAATCAGCGCGACCCGCTCATAAATCATCGCACACCCTTGAACTGACCGATCGCATGGGCAACACGACGGCAGGATGCCTCGTCGCCCACAGTGATGCGCAGACATTGCGGCAGGTTATAGCCTGCGACCTTGCGGACCAATATCCCTTCGGACCGCAAATGCGCATCGCAGGCGTCCACTTCGGCGGCATCGGCAAACCGGGCGAGGACGAAATTGGCGGTGGCGGTATCCGACGGCACGCCCATCTCGGCCAGCGTCCGGGCCAGCCAGTCGCGCCATTTGGCATTCTCGGTCCGGCAGCGGCGGACATGGGCCGCATCACGCACTGCAGCTTCGGCTGTGACCAAAGCGGCGGTGGACAGATTGAACGGGCCGCGGATACGGTTCAGCACGTCGATAATTTCGCGCGGGCCAAAGCCCCAGCCGACGCGCAATCCACCCAGACCGTAGATTTTGGAAAACGTCCGGGTCATGAACACATTCGACCGCTCGGCAATCAGGGCCGCCCCGGCATCATAGCCATCAACATATTCGGCATAGGCCCCGTCCAGCACAAGCAAGGCCTGCGCCGGCAATTCTTCGGCCAGACGGCGGATTTCACCCGCCCCGATCATGGTGCCAGTGGGGTTGCTGGGATTGGCGATAAACACCAGTTTGGTGCGCTTGGTGCAGGCTTTCAGGATCGCATCGACATCAATCACCCGCTCGCGCTCGGCCACCTCGACCGGTTTGGCCCCGGCCGCAAGGGCGGAAATGCGATACATCGCAAAGCCATGTTCGGTATATATGACTTCGTCCTTGGTCCCGGCATAAGACTGGCATAGAAAATGGATGATTTCGTCTGAACCAACACCGCAAATGATCTGCTCCGGGTTCAGTCCCCAAGCCTCTCCTATTGCGGCGCGCAGGCTGGAATGATCGGTATTGGGATAGCGGTGCAGGTCGTGGACAGCCCGGACAAACGCCTCGCGTGCGGCATCTGACGGACCCAGCGGATTTTCGTTCGAAGACAGCTTGAGCACATTGGTCTTGCCCTCTACATGCGACGCGCCCCCCTGATACAGGGCGATATCCATAATGCCGGGTCTTGGGGTAATCTGGGTCATGCGTGGCTTATCCTATCGGGGCCATTCCTGTCCGGGTCGTTCTAGCGGGACAAGTGGGGCTTTGCCACAATGATCTTGAAACGGGTTTGGCACGATTGCCGGCGGGTTTTGCGGCAGGCGAAGTGGGCCTTAGTCTGTTTTGTCTTTGTATGACCGGGCCACCAGATAATCCATCACCGCCATCAACACACCCGAGGTGACAAAGGTCAGGTGGATAATCACCAGCCACTTCAGATCAACCGTCGTCACCCGCTCGGCTGCGGTGGACACCCCGATTTCCATGAATTGCTTGAGCAGATGAATTCCCGATATCGCCACAATGGACGCGATCAGCTTCATCTTCAGCCCGGCGAAATCGACCTTGCCCATCCAGTCGGGGCGGTCCTTGCCGTCCTCAATCTCCAGCTTGGACACGAAATTCTCATATCCCGAAAACATCACGATCAGGATCAGGTTGGCCGCCAAGGTCAGGTCAATCAGGGTGAGGCCCATCAGAATGGTCTTTTCCGGGGTCAACTCCATGATCAGCGGCACGTAGTGCAGGATTTCCCGGATAAAGATGACCATCAACATGGCCAGCGTCACCACCAGCCCCAGATACATCGGCGCCATCAGCCAGCGGGATGCGAACAATCCATGTTCAAGCGTGCGCTCGGCAACGTTGCGATGTGGCATTTGGTTCACCCCTGAAAACCCTTTTTCGACCAGATAGCGGCATGCCCGGCAACCTGCAACCGCAGCCGCAAAAAGCCCGCCCAGATCAACGACCCCCTGCCCTGCGCTGGCGACTTTGTCGGGAAAATGCTAGCAGCACCTCTCACATCTGCCGGGGGAATGTAATAATGTCGAAGCCGGAACCTGTATCGGCCGCCGCTATGCTGTGGGTCGCCGTCTATGCCACTGCCTTGTGTGCCGGCGTTCTGGTCGCGGGCGAGTTCCTGCCTGTCAGCTTGCTGAGCCCCATCGCGCAGGATTTTGGAATTAGCGAAGGGCAGGCCGGGCAGGCCATCTCGATTTCGGGTCTGTTCGCGGTCATCACCAGTCTTACCATCGCGCCGCTGACCGGGCGGATCGACCGCCGCCATGTCGTGTCAGGGTTTGTTCTGGCGCTTGCCCTGTCCTGTGTGATCGTGGGCTTTGCCAACAACTTTCCGCTGCTATTGTTGGGGCGCGCGTTGCTCGGGATTGCGGTAGGCGGGTTCTGGGCCTTTTCCACCGCAACCCTGATGCGCCTGCTGCCGCCGCAACATCTGGCGGCGGGGCTTGCCCTTGTCAGTTCTTGGATTGCGGTGGCCACAACATTTTCCGCCCCCTTGGCCAGCATTCTGGGGGCGACAATCGGCTGGCGCAACACAGTCCTGCTGATGGCCCCAGTGGCCGGGCTGGCCTGCCTTTGGCTATGGACCAGTCTGCCCGCAATGCCGCCCGACCGGGCCGCAGCGCGGCGCAATCCGTTCGGGCTGTTCCGACAGAGTCAGGTGCAACTGGCAATGACCGCTGTCGCGCTGTCGTTTATGGGGCAATTCGCGATCTTTACCTATATCCGCCCTTTTCTGGAGGGGGTGACCGGGCTGTCCGTGCAGATGTTGTCGGCGGTCTTGCTGGGTCTGGGGATTGCGGGGATTGCTGGCACTTGGTGGGTTGGGCGGGCTCTGAGGACCGATCCTTTTCGCCCGTTGATCATGTTGCCGCTTGTGCTGGCCCTGATCACATGTGGGCTTGTGCTATGCGGGTCGATCCCATGGGCGGTGGGTGCCTTGTTCATCGCCTGGGGCTTTGTCAGTTCGGCGGCACCTGTGGGCTGGGGGCTGTGGCTGTCACGGGCCCTGCCCGACGACGCAGAGGTTGCGGGCGGGCTGCAAGTGGCAGTGATCCAATTGGCGATTGCGCTGGGGGCGCTTTTTGGGGGCGTGTTGCTGGACCTCCTCGGCTGGCAGGCGCAGTTTGGGGCGGGGATAATTTGCCTTGTCGGCTCGGCCGGTTTTGCGGCGCTGACAGCACGCGATTTGCGTTCGGTTCCGGCGCGATAGCTGGGGCCATGAAAAAACCCGCCGCAGGCCCCTGCGACGGGTTTCAAAAGTGGCGCTGTCGCGCAGCGGATTAGTTTTTCGCGTAGAATTCCACGACCAGATTCGGCTCCATGATGACCGGATAGGGCACATCGCCCAGACCGGGCTGGCGCACGAATTTGGCAGTCATCTTGTGGTGATCAACTTCCAGATAGTCGGGCACATCGCGTTCGGCCAAAGTCACGGCTTCCAGCACGACGGCCAGCTGCTTGGACTTGGTGCGCACTTCGATCAGGTCGCCTTCGACCACGCGGTAAGAGGCGATGTTGACTTTGTTGCCGTTCACAGTGACGTGGCCGTGGTTGACGAACTGCCGGGCGGCGAAAATCGTCGGCACGAACTTGGCGCGGTAAACGACCGCATCCAGACGACGCTCCAACAGACCCACAAGGTTCTCACCAGTGTCGCCCTTGACCCGCTCGGCCTCGGCATAGATCTTGCGAAATTGCTTTTCGGTCAGGTCGCCGTAGTAGCCCTTGAGCTTTTGCTTGGCGCGCAGTTGAGTGCCGAAATCGGACAGTTTGCCCTTGCGGCGCTGGCCGTGCTGGCCGGGGCCATATTCGCGGCGGTTCACCGGCGATTTCGGGCGGCCCCAGATGTTTTCGCCCATGCGGCGGTCAATTTTATACTTGGCAGCGGTGCGCTTGGTCACGGCTGTTCTCCTTCTGCGAACGACGCCCCTTTGCAAAGGCGACTATGAAGGGCGTTGTCCT
>JANOMH010000400.1:0-4434 GCA_031420215.1 Rhodobacterales bacterium
CTTTGCCGCAGTGGGCGTCACCGTCGATGACATCGCCAAGCGTCTGATCGACAACGGTTTTCACGCGCCCACGATGAGCTGGCCAGTCGCAGGCACGCTGATGGTGGAACCGACCGAGTCTGAAACCAAGGCCGAGATTGACCGGTTCATCACTGCTTTGCTGGCAATCCGGGCCGAAATCAAGGCCGTAGAGTTGGGAGAAATATCGCCTGAAAACAGCCCTTTACGGCACGCTCCTCACACAGTTGAAGACCTGGTTGCCGATTGGACCCGCGACTATCCC
Organism: Rhodobacterales bacterium; assembly: GCA_031420215.1. GTDB lineage: Bacteria > Pseudomonadota > Alphaproteobacteria > Rhodobacterales > Rhodobacteraceae > JANOMH01. The sequence continues at coordinate 284 of JANOMH010000400.1, forward strand.
CGCGAACAGGGATGCTTTCCACCGGGCGCATTCCGGGTGGACAAATACTGGCCGCCAGTGGGCCGGGTGGATAATGTCTATGGCGACCGGAATCTGGTCTGCACTTGCCCGCCATTGACGGATTATCTGGAGGCGGCGGAATGAAACGAGAATGATGGGCATATTGCCCATCCTAACCCAAATTTACATCACCGCGCCCATGACCCAAGGCACAAATTCCGCCCCGCCAAATCCCAATTCCTCGGACTTGGTTTGCTCGCCCGAGGCCACGCGAATAAACAATTCGAATATCTCGTGGCCCTTTGCCTCCAAACTCACCCCCGCCGTGATGATATCGCCGCAATTGATATCCATATCCTCGGCCATGCGGTCATACATCTCGGTATTGGTGGCCAGCTTGATACATGGGGTCGGCTTATACCCCGACACCGACCCGCGCCCGGTGGTAAAGACAATCAGATTTGACCCCGATGCAATTTGGCCGGTTACCGACGTTGGATCATAGCCGGGCGAGTCCATATAGACAAAGCCGCGCTCCGTTACGGGTTCAGCAAACTTATACACTTGGGTCAGGGGTGCAGTCCCCCCTTTGGCCACCGCCCCCAGTGATTTTTCCAAAATCGTCGTCAGTCCGCCCTTTTTATTCCCCGGCGATGGGTTATTATCCATTTCTCCGCCATTGCGGGCGGTATAATCCTCCCACCACTTGATCCGGTCCACAATTTTCTGCCCCACTTCCGGCGAAACTGCCCGGCGGGTCAGCAAATGTTCGGCGCCATAAATCTCGGGCGTCTCGGACAAGATTGTTGTCCCGCCATGGGCCACCAACACGTCCGAGGCCACGCCCAGGGCTGGATTGGCGGTAATGCCGGAATAGCCATCCGAGCCGCCGCATTGCATGCCGACCATCAGATGTTCCAAACCGGCGGGGGCGCGCACTGCGGTATTGGCGACGATCGCCATTTCGCGCAAAACCTCAATCCCTTTGGCGATTGTTTTGCGGGTTCCCCCGGTCTGCTGAATTGTCATATAGCGGAAGTTGCCATCTTTGCGCATCCGGCCCGCACCGATCAGGTCGGGGATTTGCATGACTTCACAGCCCAATCCAACTAACAAAATCCCGCCGAAATTCGGATTGCGGGCATAGCCCTGCAAGGTGCGGAACAATGTATCATAGCCTTCGTCCGTGCCCGACATGCCGCAGCCGGTACCATGGACAATGGGCACTACCCCATCGACATTCGGGAATTCGGCCAACCAGCCATCGCGATCACAGGCCTCGGCAATAAACCGGGCTACGGACCCCGAACAATTCACCGATGTCAGAATCCCCAGATAATTCCGGGTGCCCACCTTGCCATCGGCCCGGTGAAAACCCATGAACTCGCGCGGTTCATTTGGCGCAGCCAAAACCGCAATATCCGACGAAAACGCATAGTCCTGCTCATGCGCGCCCATCCCGAGGTTATGGGTATGCACATGTTCGCCAGCCGCAATATCCACCATTGCAGCCCCGATAATCTGGCCATAGCGAATGACATTCGCCCCCTTGCGCACAGGGGCGACCGCAATCTTGTGCCCACGCGGCACTGCCCCGGCCAGCGGGACGGTCAGGCCATCAACAACTGCACCGGCCGCAAGGTCGCGCAGCGTCACAATCACATTGTCATCACGGTGCAGCCTGATCGCGTCATTCATGGCTTTTGTCATCGTATCATCCGGGTGTAAGGGGCGGGGTTGCTTGACAGGGCCGGTGCCCAAGCTAACATGTTAGTATGCTACAGGCGAAGGACATCCCCCTGCAAGAGGCAACGGACCAGCCACGCCTACCACTGGCGGCATTGGACCAGTTTCCCGGTTCGCTGGCGCAAAAGGTCTATGGCTCGTTGAAGCAGGCGATCTTGTCACTTACTTTCCGGCCCGGAGAGATTTTGCGCAAGGCCGAGATTTGTGCCGAACTGGGCGTCTCGCGCAGCCCGGTGGCCGAGGCTGTGGCGCGATTGGCTGCCGAAGCGCTGGTCGATGTGATCCCACAGGCGGGCACCTTTGTGGCGCGGTTTTCGATGGGTGAAATCCGGGAAGGGGCGTTCCTGCGCGAGGCATTGGAAACAGCTGCCATCGAACAGGTCGCCCGGACCATTACCGAGGGTCAGCTGGTCCAGTTGCGCCGCAACTTGCGCCTGCAAGCGGCGCTATTGGCTGACGGTGATATCGCGGGTTTTTATCTGACGGATGCACAGATGCATGAACTCATCCTGTCATTTACTGGTTTTCGGCGGCTGGCCGTTCTGGCCGAAACCGCCTGGGTCCATGTCAACCGGGCCCGGCAACTGATCCTGCCGCAGCCGGGCCGGGTACAGGCGACGCTGAGTGAACATCAGGCGATTCTGGCCGCACTTGAGGCACATGATCCGGTGGCAGCCCGGACCGCGACCCAAGTGCATTTGCGCCAATTGCTGACCTATCTGGAACCGTTGGTCGCCGAACGCCCCGATTTGTTCGCGCCGCGCTGATCCCTCGCCGCTGCCTCAGGTCGGCGCATCGCCCCGCATCAATCCTTCGGCCTTGAGCTCTGCCCACAAAGCCGCTGGAACGACCGCAGCTGCCGCCGCCACATTCGACACCATTTCCGCTACCCCCTGACCGCCCGGAATGACGGACACGACCATCGGATGGCGCAGGGCGAACTGAAATGCCGCATCGACCAGTCTGACATGATGCCGGGCACAGACCGCCTCGATCGCCGCGACCTTGTGCATGACCGGCTGTGGGGCAGGGTCATAGTTGAAAAACGCCCCCGGCCGCGCGCCGGTGGCCAGAATACCCGAATTATAGGGACCGCCGATCACCACCCCGATGCCCCGCGCCGTGACAAGCGGCAGGAACCCGTCCAACGCCCCCTGTTCGAGCAAGGTATAGCGCCCGGCCAGCAGGAAAATGTCGAAATCGCCGCGTTCGGCCAGATAGGCACAGGGTTCGGCCTCGTTCATCCCCGCCCCAAAGGCCCGGATCACGCCCTGGTCGCGCAATTCCAGCAACGCCCGATAGCCCGACGCCATAAAGGCCGAGATATGGTCCATCATCGCGTCATGGCTTTTGTGGGTGAACATGTCCAGATCATGCGCATAGAGCAGATCAATCCGGTCAATCCCGAGCCGCTCCAGCGAAAATTCGACCGACCGCATCACCCCGTCATAGGAATAATCATAGACATCAATCCGGTTCGGCACATCGAACCATTTGCCGATCCCGTTGCGCTGATTTGGCGGACAGACCCGCAGCAAACGACCGACCTTGGTCGACAGCACATAGTCGCCGCGTGGTTTGTCGCGCAGGAACCGGTTCAGCCGGATTTCGGCCAGCCCCAGACCGTACAGCGGGGCGGTGTCGAAATAGCGCACTCCTGCTTGCCAGGCCTGGTTCAGTATCGCATCAGCCGCTTCATCGCTGATCGCCCGATACAGGTTGGCCATGGGAGCGGTCCCGAACCCCAGTTCGGTAAAAGTAAGCCCGCCGTTTTCCAATCGATCCCAATGTCTAGTCTGCAATTGCTTCTCCTGTGCAAGGCTCGCTAACATGTTAGTATGATTCAGGACGGGCTGCACCTGCTTTGGGGCGGCGACAAGGGGTGGAATGAGCAATTTTCAGAACGTGTTCGGAACCGGCAAACCAGTGATTGCCATGGTCCATCTGGGGGCCTTGCCCGGATCGCCGCTTTATGACCCCGCAGCCGGGATCGCCGGGCTGTTGGCCGGGGCGCGGGCCGATCTGGCGGCCTTGCAACGGGCCGGTTTCGATGCCGTGATGTTCGGCAATGAAAACGACCGGCCTTATGAGTTTGCGGTCAACACCGCCTCGACCGCGACCATGGCCTATGTCATCGGGCAACTCAGGGCCGAGATCACAGTCCCCTTTGGCGTCAATGTGCTGTGGGACCCGATGGCGACTGTTGCCCTTGCCGCCGCCACCGGAGCGGGGTTTGTGCGCGAGATTTTCACCGGCACCTATGCCAGCGACATGGGGCCATGGACCCCGGATGCGGGCAAAGCCATGCGCTATCGCAATGCCCTGCACCGCCCCGATCTGGCGATGCTGTATAATGTCAGCGCCGAGTTTGCCGACAGCCTTGACCGCCGCCCTTTGCCTGACCG
>JANOMH010000401.1:0-8573 GCA_031420215.1 Rhodobacterales bacterium
CGCAGGTCTGCGCCGCCGTTGTGCGGTCAACGCCCTCCAGAACCAGCGCAATCGCCAGCATCCGACGTGCCGCCCGCGCATCCTTCGTCTTGCCCGCCGCCCTGCGCAACTCCACAGCCGTCAGTTCCATCCGCGTGATCGTGATCCCTGCCATGCCCGCCTCCTGCCCATGAAGCCGCATTGAGTCAGAGATCGCGAACCTTGGGAATCCCCAAAGAGTCAACCGCGAGGACCGTTGGTATAAGGGGGCGCTGCCCCCCTCGTGGCGCGAGATGCGCCAATTCACCCCCCGGAGTATTTTTTCAACTCCGAAAATGCAAAGAGTAAGGCTTTCTTAATCTGGGCTCGCCAGAGTGCAATCACGGTACAGGCGGGAGCGCCGATGGCCGCCAACGACGAAAGTCAGTCCAGTTTCACCCCGGCCGGGACCGGTCAGATGGCCCGCGCCCGGGGTGACTCAGATTGCATTTTCGGAGTTGCCCAAATACTCCCGCGCGGAGCGCATAAATGTTCCTTTGACCCGGCGGCATCTTGCCGCCCTGTTGTGGTCGGGGCCTGACCGGGCTCTATATTCCTGCTATCGATGACCGGCACAGCAAGGAGCCTTCATGACAATCGTACTGATGCTTGGGTCGGGCCCCAATGTAATGCAGGCCTGCGATTTCGCGCGGGGCCGGTTTGACGCCATTGTCACGATCAACAATGCCTGGCAGGTTCGTCCGGATTGGGATTACCTGGTCCATCCCGAAGATTTTCCGGCGGATCGCCGCCCTGCTGCCCCCACGCAAGGCCAGCAGATCATCACCGCGTCCGCGTTTGTGCCCGCCCAGAACGCCTATGACGGTTTTGTCTATGCCGGTGGCACGATGGCCTTTACCGCCTCCTATTGGGCGCTGCATGCCTTGCGCCCCCGGGTGATCGCCTATCTGGGCTGCGACATGGTCTATCCCAGTGCCGGTCCCACCCATTTTTACGGCACCGGCAGCCCCGACCCATTGCGCACTGATGTGACGCTGCGCTCGCTCGAGGCGAAAGCGGCGCGGTTGCAGATATTGGCGGCCCGCCAAGGCTGTGCTTTGGTCAACCTTGGCGCAGGTCCCAGTCGTTTGGTCTTTCCGCGCTCCGGTCTGGCTGGTCTGGCCGATGTTACGCCACAGGATTTCAACGGCAAGGCCGTCGATGTCGCCCGAAGGGCGGAGGAGGCCCTGGGCTATTTCGTTCCCTCAGGGCGTTATTGGGAGGAAGCCGCGCGGTTTGACCCCGCCGCCATCGACCGGATAGACGCGCTGTGGCTTCGGGCTGCAGCGGTCAGATCAGCCCTTCCTTCTGAAAAAGCTGCTTAAGGTCGGCCTCGGGGCGCGCCCCGAAATGGCTGATCACCTCTGCCGCCGCCGCACAGCCCATCCGTCCGGCCACCGCCAGTGATTGCCCGGTGGCGAACCCATACAGGAACCCTGCCGCAAACTGATCGCCCGCCCCGGTCGCATCCACCGGCACCACCCGCCGCACCGGCACGACAGCCTGTTCATCGCCGCGCACAATCACCACATCATGCCCGGACCGCGTGCACACCACCAGCCCCGCATCCGCTGCCGCTTGTTCCAACGCCGCCGACAGGTCGGTTTGATAGAGCGAGGTCCATTCCTTTTCGTTGCCGATCACATAGTCCAGATCCTTGACCAGTCGGCGGAAACCATCCCGGTGCCGGTCGACGCAGAATGGGTCTGACAGCGCAATCCCGGCTTTACCCCCCGCCGCATGGCACAGCTGCACCGCCCGCTCGAACGCCGCCTTGCCCGAAGGTTTGTCGTACAAATACCCCTCCAGAAACAGGATCCCCGCCTGCCCCGCCACATCATCCGACACATCAGCCGGCCCAAGGTCGGACGAAATCCCCAGATAGGTATTCATCGACCGCTCCCCGTCGGGGCTTACAAATATCATCGACCGGGATGTGGGCAAATCGCCGCCCGGCACCGGAGCGTTGACAAAATCGGTCCCATTACTGGCCATGCTTTGCGCATAGAACCGGCCCAGTGCGTCGTCATGAACCCGGCCGATGAACGCCGTCGAAAGCCCCAGATTGCCCAATCCGGCCAAGGTATTGGCCACCGACCCGCCCGGCGCCTGGACCCGGTCCTGCATTGCGGCATACAACATCTCGCCCCGGTCGCGCTCGACCAGTTGCATGATGCCTTTTTCAATCCCCATCAGTTCGATGAAACTGTCATCGGCCTGGGTGAACACATCGACAATGGCATTGCCGATCCCGACGACTTGGTAGGTTTTCACAGGGGAAATCATAGGTTCTTGTCCTCGAATAAGCACAGATCACGGATCAGGCAGGCGGCGCATTTGGGTTTTCGGGCGACACAAGTGTAACGCCCGTGCAGGATCATCCAGTGATGGGCGTGGCGCTGAAATTCCGCCGGAACGTTATCTTCGATGGCGCGTTCGACCACATCGACATCGCGGCCCGGCGCAATGCCGGACCGGTTGCCCAGCCGGAAAATATGGGTGTCCACCGCTTGGGCCGGTTGCCCCCACCACATGTTCAAGACCACATTGGCGGTCTTGCGGCCCACGCCGGGCAAAGATTGCAGGGCGGCACGGGAACTGGGCACCTGCCCGCCGAAATCATCCACCAAAATCTGGCTCAGCCGCATCACATTTTTGGCTTTGGTATTGAACAACCCGATAGTTTTGATGTGGCTGATCAGCCCGTCCAGGCCAAGCTCCAGCATCTTTTGCGGCGTGTCAGCCACCGCAAACAGACCCCGCGTTGCCCTGTTCACGCCCACGTCGGTCGCCTGCGCCGATAGTGCCACGGCGACAACCAGCGTATAGGCGTTAACATGTTCCAGCTCGCCCTTCGGCTCAGGCGCTGCCGCCTGAAACCGGGAAAAGACCTTGCGCATCGCGTGATAGTCAAGCTGAGATACCATGGCCTCCTATGCCCTTTGGCGAAACATCGGGCAAGGGTGAAGGATGCGCAAAATCCGGGTCGCGCCTGTGCAGCAACAGGGCTAAACCAGTTGCATGGAACAAGATGACCGCTATCATTACAACGTCATGCGCCGCGCGATCGATCTGATCGATGCCAGCGCCGCCCCCCTGTCGCTGGAAGAAATGGCCGCACAAATGGCCATGTCCGCCGCCCATTTCCAGCGCCTGTTTTCCCGCTGGGTCGGCGTGTCGCCCAAGCGCTACCAACAATATCTGACGCTGGGGCATGCCAAGGCGCTGCTGGCCGAGCGGTTCACCACCCTGGACACCGCGGCCGAAGTCGGCCTGTCCGGCGGCGGCCGTCTCCATGACCTGTTCGTAGCATGGGAGGCGATGAGCCCCGGTGAATACGCGACCCAAGGGGCCGGGCTGACCATCCGCTATGGCACCTTCGACAGCCCGTTTGGCCCGGCTTTGGCCATGGGCACCGACCGGGGTCTGTGCGGGTTGGGGTTCAACGCCGAAACCACGCCAGAGGCGACCATGGCAGACCTGCAATCGCGCTGGCCCAAGGCCAGTTACTTGCATGACCCCGACGCTATCCGCCACTGGGTCACGGCGGCCTTTGACATGGCCGGAAATACCCGGCTGCATCTGATCGGGGCCCCGTTTCAGTTGAAGGTATGGGAGGCGTTGCTGACCATCCCGTCCGGCCACGTGACCACCTATTCCGAGATTGCCGGGGCCATTGGCCACCCACAGGCCGTGCGGGCCGTTGGCACCGCTATCGGGCGCAATCCGGTCAGCTGGCTGATTCCCTGCCACCGGGCTTTGCGCAAATCGGGCGGCCTTGGCGGTTATCACTGGGGGTTGCCAGTCAAGCGGGCGATGCTGGCCTGGGAATCGGCCCGCGCTGATTCACGGGCGGATGCAGCAAATAACTAAACTTTTGACGGAACTCCGCGCATGTTTGCGGTGTTATTGGATAGCAGCGCCATTTCGGCGATACGATATTCGCAAGCGCGGTTTCAGCGCGATAACACAGCACGCGCCGCAGTGGCGCGAACCCAAGAATGGAAATGAACCCATGTCCTTTGTTAAACTCCCCCTCGCCTTTGCGGCCGTTTCGGCACTGACCCTTGGGGCCTGTCAGGCACCCTTGGCCGGTCAAGGCAATCAGAACACCCGGCAAGGTGCAGCAGTCGGTGCCGGAATTGGGGCCCTGATCGGTGCGGCCACCGGCGATGATAACGACGAACGCCTGCGCAATGCGGCTATCGGCGGCCTGTTGGGCGCGGGTCTGGGTGCCGCAGGCGGCAATAACCTTGACCGGCAAGAGGCCGAATTGCGCAGCCAGTTGGGCTCTAATGTCGGGATTATCAACAATGGCTCATCGCTGGTGGTAACCCTGCCGCAGGACATCCTGTTCGCTGTCGACAGCACAACCCTGACCGGGTCGCTGCAGAATGATCTGATCTCGGTCGCGGCTTCGCTGAACCGTTATCCCGATACCACCGTCAACGTGATCGGCCACACCGATAACACCGGAGCTGCGGCCTATAACCAAGACCTCAGCCAGCGCCGGGCGCAGGCCGTGGCCTCGGTCCTGATCAACGCAGGCGTCGCCCCGCAACGGATCCGGTCAATTGGGCGCGGCGAGGAGACACCAGTCACCACAAACCTGACCCCCGAAGGCCGTCAACAAAACCGCCGGGTCGAGATTATCATCACGCCGAACCAGTAATCTGCGAATGTGCGAGTGAACGGGCCGCCCTGCAAAGGGCGGCCTTTTTCGTCAGAACTTCCACAGATAGACCCCCCCGGCTGCATCATTGCCTGCCCCGGCTGGACCAAAGCTGCATCGCACAGCCGGTCCACCCGCAGCATCATATCGCGCACCAGCGTCAGACGGTCCATCGGGCTTGCCATCGGGTCTAAACTGGCCGCCGCCGCGCGCCATTCCCCGGCCTCGGCCAGCAATTCGGCGGCAATGGCAAACTCGGACGCATCGAAAAACCCGACCCCGCCCAGGTCATCCGCCGCCACGGCCTGTGCCACCCGCACCCAAGTGTCCCATGCAAAGTCATCGGCCAAAAGTGCTGGTCGGGCGGGCGCTGACCCAACTTTGCTGCGCACAAAGTCACCAAGGGTTTCGCGCGCCAGAATAATATCCAGCGATTGCAGCGCCGTGCCGGAAAAATGCCGGATTTTCGGCGAGGGGAACTCGAAACTGGTCAACGTATTATGGACGAAATCGCGGCCCAGGATTTTCGACAATGCCCGATACTCAAGCAACCAGACCAGATCAAGGATAATGTCGGTGCCGGGGCAAGTGTCCTGCGCCCAAACTGGTGCAGCAATCGTGCTGGCTACCATGACCAGCCGAGCGAAATAGCCCATCACCCATCTCGATTCTTCTATAAATGCGATAGGCCAACCCGCGCAACACTTGTCAACCAAATGAATTCAACGGTTCCCGGTTGAGAATTCCCTGCCCTGGTCATATGATTTGACCAATTCCGCCGCAGGACCGCCAATGCCCTTTGAAAAAGTTCAACCCGAAAAGCTGTCCCAGGGCGTCGTCCGGCAGGTCGAGTTGCTGATCCTGCGCGGCATTCTGCGCCCCGGCGAGCGACTGCCAGCAGAGCGGGAACTGTCCGAGCGGCTGGGCGTGTCGCGCCCGTCTCTGCGCGAAGCTTTGGCGGACCTTCAGGAAGCGGGGCTACTGACCACCCGCGCCGGGGCCGGGGTGTTTGTCGCCGATGTGCTGGGCTCGGCGTTTTCTGGTGCATTGGTCCGACTATTTTCCACCCATGACGAAGCAGTGTTCGATTACGTCGCTTTTCGGCGGGATATGGAGGGGCTGGCGGCCGAACGCGCCGCAAAACTGGGGACGGAAACTGATCTCAAGGTCATCGCGACGATTTTCGCCAAGATGGAAGCCGCCCATATCAAGCGCAATCCGGCGGATGAGGCGGCGCTGGACGCCGATTTTCACCTGTCGATCATCGAGGCCAGCCATAACGTGATCATGCTGCACATGATGCGGTCGATGTATCAGCTGCTGCGCGAGGGGGTGTTTTATAACCGCCAGATCATGTTCAAGCAACGGATGACGCGCGAGGCGCTGCTGGACCAGCACCGGGCGATCAACAGCGCCCTGCAGGACCGCGATGCCGACGGGGCACGGGCGGCGGTGGCGGCGCATCTGAACTTTGTGGAACAGGCGCTGATTGACGAGCGCCGGTCGGACCGGAACGAAGCCATCGCCCGCAAACGGTTTGAACACGAGGCAGGCCGGTAAGGTGGGTTCAAACCCACCTTACAAGCAGGGCTTCAGACGCGGTACATCCTTGGCTTTGCGGCATGTGGTGGGTCAAGTCCCACCTTACGCCTTTGGTAAGGTGGGTTTTAACCCACCCGCCCCTCAATGCAGCTTGGCCTCGACCACCGCAATCGCATCATCGATCAGGCTGTTCCCTTTGGCCGCCGTCATCTGCGCGCTGATCATATCCTGTGCCGCGCCGACAGCCACAGTAATCGCCTGATTGCGGATATCGCGGATTGCACCGGCCTGGGCGCTGGCGATCTGCTCCTCGGCGGCCTTCAGACGGCGGGCCATCGAGGCGGCAATCTCGGCCTTGGCTTCGACGGCAGCCTTGGCAGCTTCGTCCTTGGCGGCGGCGACGATGCGGTCGGCCTGCGCCTGCACTTCGCGCTGCTTCTTCTCGTAAGACGCAAGCAGGGCCTGCGCCTCATCGCGCAGGGCGCGGGCCTCGGCCAGTTCGGATTTGATCCCGGCGGCGCGCTTGTCCAGCAGGCCGGCAATCATCGCCGGCACCTTGAAATAGACCAGCACGCCAATGAAGACGATAAAGGCGATCAATACCACAAAGTTGGTGTTATGCAGGCTGAAGAACGCCTCACCCGCGGCAAAGGCCGGGGCGGCAATCACCGAGGCCAGCAGGGCAATCAGATATTTCATCGCATTCACCCTTTCATCCGGTTAGCCACGGCAGCGGCGACCGCAGCCGCATCCGCCGTCCCGCCCAGGGACGCCACCAGCGCCTCGGCCGTATCCTTGGCCACGGCAGAGACGTTCTCGATGGCCGAGGCGCGAATTTCTGCAATCGCCTTTTCGCTTTCGGCGGTCCTGGCGGCAATCTGGGCATTGGCCCGGTCAAGCTCGACCTTCACCTGCCCCGCAATCCCGGCCTTGGTCTCGACCACGATCTTGGCCGCCTCGGCCCGCGCATCGGCAAGGGCCTTTTCATAGGCGGCCTCGGCGGCTTTGGCCTTTTGGTTCAACTCATCCGCTGCACCCAGATCATTGGTGATCGTGCCGGACCTTTCGGCCAGCACCGACCCGATCCGGGGCAATGCGATCCGGGACAGGATCAGATAGATCACGACCAACGTGACCGCGAGCCAGAAAATCTGGTTCGGAAAGGTCGAAAAATCAAGCTGCGGCATGCCGGTTTTGGCTGCTTCTTGTACTGGTTCAGTCGCCATCATAGCCCCCGGATTGACCCAAACAGATCAGGGACCGATGCGCCGCACCTGTCCCCGATGATCAGACAAAGCCCGAAATCAGACTGCGAACATCAGCAGCAAAGCGACGAGGAACGAAAAGATCCCCAAAGCTTCGGCAAAGGCCAGGCCGATGAACAGGGTCGCGGTCTGCGACGCTGCTGCGGACGGGTTGCGCAGGGCACCGGCCAGATAGTTCCCGGCGACATGGCCTACACCGATTGCGGCAGCGCCGGAACCGATTGCAGCCAAACCTGCGCCGATGAACTGGCCCATTTGTGCGATATTGCCTTCCATAGTACGTCTCCTTGTAGGATGGGCAATCTGCCCATCGGTATGATTAGTGATGCGGGTGCAATGCGTCTTTCAGGTAGACGCAGGTGAGGATGGTAAACACATAGGCCTGAATGCCGGCGACCAGCACCTCAAGCCCATAGATTGCGACAATGGCCGCGATGGACAGCGGCGAGATCAGCGCAATCGCGGCAAAGCCTGCGAACACCTTGATCACCGCATGCCCGGCCATGATGTTGCCAGCCAGACGAATGGAATGGCTGACGGGGCGCACGAAATAGGAAATAATCTCGATGATGGCGATCACCGGGCGCAGGATCAGCGGCGCATCTTTCATCCAGAACATGCCCAGGAACGACGGACCATTCAGCACGAACCCAAGGATCGTCACACAAATGAACACCCCAAAACCCAGCACTGCGGTCACCGCGATATGCGAGGTGGTGGTAAAGGACATCGGCAGCAGGCCAAGGAAGTTGGCGATAAGAATGAACATGAACAGGGTCATGATATAGGGGAAATACTTCACCCCGTCATGGCCGCAGACATCCTCGACCATCTTGTGAATAAAGCCATAGATCATCTCGCCGATCGACTGCACACGGGTCGGCACGATCGCGCGCGACGACGATCCGACCACCAGCAGCAGATAGATGCAGATCACGGCAATCGCCATCCACAGGGTCACGTTCGTGGGGGTATACCACGCAATCGGCCCGTCGCCGAACAGCGGCTTGACAATGAACTGGTCCAGCGGGTGAAACACCAATCCGCCTTCGCCTTGCGCTTCCTCAGCCATCTAG
>JANOMH010000402.1:0-5426 GCA_031420215.1 Rhodobacterales bacterium
TCGCTGGAACTGGCGTTTCTGGTGGCCGAGGAACTGTCGGCCCGCCGGCATCAGTTGCGGCAGGCCGAAGCGGTTTAGTCGTTCGAGACAACCAAACGCAGGGCCGGGCGCGCAACGTCCGGCCTTTTTGCTGAAAACGGGGTGTTGATCCGGCTCCCGGCCACAACGGCCACGGCAACGGCATGCACCCGCGCCTCTGGCAGGGATTCGCAGCGGATCGGCTGTCCGTCGGGAATATCGAACCGGCGGGGCAACCGGCCGATCATCCCATCGGTCAGAATCGCCCCCAAAGCGCGGGACACATCGCCATCCGGGCCCAACAATGGCAATAACAACATCCGACCGGTCAGCTTTGGCCGGCCAAGGGATCTGGCTGACATCAGTGGCATTTCAACCAATGCGGGGCGCGAAAACACATTTTCGATCTGCTGCATCACCATATCACGGGCATCGGCTGTAAAGAATGAGGTCAGCGGCATCCCCCGCGCCTCCATTCCGACAAAGGCCGAGAGTTTTTGCCCTGCCACCCGCAGGCGACCAACGCCGGGTGCGACGCGGTCAAGAATAAAGGCATAGGGCAAGGCCGCATCGATTCGGACCGGGTCAACATCCGACCGGACCGGAATGCGGCGGGCACCACGCAGGTCGCGCCAATAGGTTTCAAGTTCTTCAAGGATGGTGCGGCCCTGAACCGGGTGGTGAGCAGACAGTTGAATCGTCGCAAAATCGACCTGATCTTCGGTGCCATCATCAAAGCGAGTCATGCAAACAGTCCTTTTCACCGAGTCGTTTTAACCTGCCTTTAACCTAGAGCAGTTATATCGAATTTTCACTTATCAAAGTATTAACGGGTTAACGGCACCAGCCATGCCGCCCTTGCCCTGACCCCAGGTTTTGCCTTAGCTGCGTTTTGCAATGCCAGGGGGGCCGCAAGTGATCCAATCGATGACCGCTTATGCCAGTCGCAGCGGCACGCTGGGGGAAGCAAGCTGGATTTGGGACCTGCGTGGCGTCAATGCGCGTGGGCTTGATCTGCGGCTACGTTTGCCAGACGGGCTGGCCGCCCTGGAAGCTGCGGTGCGCGCAGCCCTGACTGCGAAACTGAACCGGGGCAGCATTTCGCTGGCCCTGCGCCTGACCCGGGCCGAAGCGGGGCAGGCGTTGTTGTTGGACGCCGCCCAACTTGACCGGGTTCTGCATGCGCTGGAGGAAGTGCAGCAGCGGGCCTTTGCCATCGGGGTGACATTGGCGCAGGCGACAGCTGCCGATGTGCTGAACCAGCGTGGCGTGATTTTGCAAGGGCAGGAAGAAGAACAGGGTAGTTCATCTATTATCAATATGTTACAAGACGATATTCATGTTTTACTTGAAGAGTTTTGTGCCATGCGCCGGGCCGAAGGGACAAGTCTGCACAGTGTCATCCACGATCAACTTACCCAGATTGATGATCTGATTACTCAAGCCGCCAGCGCGGCTTTGGCCCGCCGCCCCGAAGCGCAGGCGAACCTGACCGCTGCCCTGCGCCGCGCGGCTGACGAAATCTCTGATCTGGACCAAACCCGGATGCTGCAGGAACTGGCCCTGCTGGCGATCAAAACCGACATCACCGAGGAAATCGACCGCCTGCGCGCCCATGTCAGCGCCGCCCGGACCTTGCTGGACGATAGTGCCCCCGCCGGTCGCAAGCTGGACTTTCTGGCGCAAGAGTTTAACCGCGAAGCCAATACACTGTGCTCCAAGGCGCAGTCGACTGACCTGACCCGGATCGGGCTGGACCTGAAAGCGGTAATCGAGCAGATGCGTGAACAAATTCAGAATGTTGAGTAACTGATGCCTGATATCATGGCCCGCCGTGGATTGCTGATCATCCTGTCCTCGCCGTCAGGTGCTGGAAAGTCCACCTTGGCCAAACGGCTGCGGGCATGGGATTCGACGATCCGGTTTTCTGTTTCCGCCACCACCCGCGCGCCCCGAAGTGGTGAAACCGAAGGCCGCGAGTATTTTTTCCGCAGCCCTGAGGCGTTTGAACAGATGGTCCAGCGCGGCGAGATGCTGGAGCATGCGCAGGTGTTCGGCAACCGCTACGGCAGCCCTGCCGCCCCGGTCCGCAGCGCGATGGAGGCAGGGGCCGATACGTTGTTCGATATCGACTGGCAGGGCGGCCAGCAGATCCGCAATTCCGCCCTTGGCAAAGATGTCGTGTCGATATTCATCCTGCCGCCCTCGATGCGCGAGTTGGAACGCCGCCTGACCGAACGTGGGCAGGACAGTGCCGACGTTATCGCCGACCGCATGGCAAAAAGCCTGTCCGAAGTCAGCCATTGGGCCGAATATGACTATGTGCTGGTCAACCGCGATGTCGATACCTGCGAGGCAGAGTTGCGGACAATCCTGACTGCCGAACGGCACAAACGCGACCGCCAGCCATGGCTGAATGATTTTGTGCGCGGGTTGAACAAGGAATATGACCAATGATCTACAGTCTTGACGGCAGCGCCCCGCAGATTGACCCTGATGCATGGATTGCGCCCGGATGTTCCATCATCGGCAAGGTGCGGATTGCGGCGAATGCATCGGTCTGGTTCGGTGCGGTTTTGCGCGGCGACAATGAGCTGATCGACGTGGGCAACGGGACAAACATTCAGGAAAACAGTGTCTTGCACACCGATTGGGGCTATCCGCTGACCATCGGCGCAGGCTGCACGATTGGCCATAAGGCGATGCTGCATGGCTGCACTATTGGCGATAATTCCCTGATCGGGATGGGGGCCACGGTGCTGAATGGTGCTGTGATTGGCCGTGATTGCCTGATCGGGGCGGGGGCTTTGATCACGGAAAACAAGGTTATTCCGGATGGATCGCTGGTCATGGGCGCACCGGGCCGGGTGGTGCGGCAGTTGGACGAAGCCGGGATCGCGCGGCTGCAAGATTCGGCGCTGAGTTACCAAAACAATGCCCGCCGGTTTGCCGCCGGGTTGAAGGAGATTGAACATGCAACCGCCTAAATCCATCGTCCGCCGCACCGGCTGGCCACAGTCGGCCTCTCGCCCGGTGGTCACGCCGCTGCAACCCTCGGTCGTCTATGCCTCGGTTGATCCGGATGCGCTGGATGCGCAATATACCGGCGGGACTGGCTATACCTATGCGCGCGAAGGGCATCCCAATGCCGATGTGCTGGCCGCCAAGATTGACCTGCTCGAAGGGGCCAGCCGTGGGATCATCACCGGATCGGGGATGAGCGCGATTTCGGCGGTGTTCCTGGGTTGCCTTAAGAGTGGCGACCATGTGCTTGGCGGCAATCAACTTTATGGCCGGACACTGCGGTTGATGGGGCAGGACTTGCCGCGCTTCGGGGTTGAAACCTCACTGGCTGATCCGACCGATGTGGCGGCAATGCGGGCGGCGATCCGGCCCAATACAAGGATGATTCTGGTCGAGGTCATCAGCAACCCGACGATCCGTGTGGCCGACATGGAGGGGATTGCCGCCCTTGCCGCAGAGCACGGGATCCTGCTGGTGGTCGACAATACTTTCACCACGCCACGGCTGTATCGGCCCTTGAACCACGGCGCGGATATCGTGATCCATTCGGTGACCAAACTGCTGGCCGGGCATTCCGATGCGACGCTGGGCTATGTGGCCGCGCATGACCCGGCCCTGCGCGACGTGATCAATGCGGCAAATGTGACCTGGGGGCTGACACCAAGCCCGTGGGATTGCTGGATGGCGGAACGGGGCTTGCACAGCTTTGATCTGCGGTTCGAGCGGGCGCAGGCAACGGCGGCGCTGCTGGCTGATGCGCTGGCGACAACGCCGGGGATCAAACGGGTGATCTATCCGACCCGGCCAGACCACCCCGATCACAACCGGGCCGTCGGGCTGTTGGGCGGGCAGGGCGGCAATATGCTGAGTTTCGAGTTGACCGGGGGCCGGGCCGCCGCCAATGCCTTTACCCGCGCCGCCCCGGAAATCGCTTTTGCTCCGACTTTGGGGGACGTAGGCACGACATTGTCACATCCAGCCTCATCCTCGCACCGGGGCCTCACGCCAGAAGGGCGCAGCGCTTTGGGGATCAGCGAAGGCTTCTTCCGGGTCTCGGTGGGAATCGAGGAGCCAGCATTGCTGATCGCCGAAATGACAGCGGCAGCGCGGGCGACGCTTTAGCGATTCGGCAAAATGTCATATTCCAGATCGAACAAGTCAAAGTCGATGCCGGGTGCTGCTGCCCGCACTTCGTTCAATATGACGCGGGGATTGGGCAAATGATGCGTGAGCGCGCGGTAACGGCCCGCATAGTCCAGTGAATCCAGCAGGCGCGCCAGTTCCACCACGTCATAATCATCGCCCATCAACGCCGAGAGCACGAGGTCGGGGCAGGTGGTCTGCAATAGTTCTTGAGTGACATCCGCAAAGGAGCTGAAGTGAAATCCCGGCAATAATGGGATGGTGCGCCCCGCTTTTTGCCAGCTTTTCAGGTTCCCGACCACCAGAATGGTTGAATCAAGGGTCTTTGGTGCAACGGCAGACTTAAGTTGCTGGGTCACCATTTGTCCTTTCGGCTGGTGCGCAGCCTATTTGTATACCTTGGCACTCAACTGATCTATAGGTAGATAGCGCTACCATGAATTTAGCCGGAAATTTCCAAAAGGAAATGCAGTCCACCCGATATTTCAGCAAACCACTTATCAGAGTTACAAAAGTGGCTTATCAGCCGCGTATGATATCGCAGCTGCTTGTTTCGCTTTTGGCCGCCCTTCCGATTCCAGTGATGCTGGTCGGACCGGCAGAGCGCATCGAGGCGGTCAATCCGGCGGCGCAGCGGCTGTTTGGCGCTGACGGGACGGGGCGGCATTATATTACTGCTTTGCGCCAGCCGTCTATTTTGGATGCAGTTGAGCAAGTTCTGCGCGATGGGCAAACCCGGCAATGTCGCTATCTGGCCTCGGCCAATGCCCATGACACGACATGGCAAGTGACAGTGGCGTCAGTTGGTCTGCCACTGGGGCGCGGCGTACTGCTGAGCTTTGAGGATGTTTCGGCAGTCGAGGAAGCCAGCCAGATGCGCCGTGATTTTGTGGCCAATGTCAGCCATGAACTGCGCACGCCGCTGACAGCACTACTGGGATTCGTCGAAACGTTGAAGGGGGCGGCACGGGATGACCCGGTCGCACGGGGCCGCTTTTTGGACATCATGGACCGCGAGGCTGGCCGTATGGCGCGGCTGGTCGCCGATCTGTTGTCACTCAGCCGCGTCGAAGAAGACGAGCGTCGCCGCCCGATGGGCAATGTGGAGCTGGTCGGCTTGATCCATGGGGTGGCCGCAACATTCGAGCCTGTGGCGGCGGCTGCCGGGGTTATTTTGCGCCTGCACTTGCTGCCCGAGCCTTTGACAGTGCCCGGCGATTCGGGCCAATTGCGTCAGGTCA
>JANOMH010000403.1:0-1527 GCA_031420215.1 Rhodobacterales bacterium
GCAGCGGCCAATCCGGCGGGCCGCCAGCCACGACCCCTTGATCCCACCGTGTTTGGCGAGCGCCTCCATCGCGTAGGCCGAACAGGTGGGGTGATACCGGCACCCATGCCCGACCCATGGCGACAGGAGCAGCCGGTAGGCCCGGATCGGCAGCGAAATCACAAAGGCCAGCGGCGTCATAATTTGTGAATTCGGGCCAGAGCCTGCACCAGATCGGCCTGCATCGCCTTGAAATCATGAGAGGCGGTCACCTGCGCCCGGCCCACCAGCACATAATCCCAGCCGGCTTGGCCGTGGGTAGGCAATACCAGCCGGGCCACTTCGCGCAGGCGGCGTTTAGCGCGGTTGCGGGCGACGGCATTGCCGACTTTCCTGGAACAGGTGAACCCGACGCGGCTGCCTTTTTCGTCCCCACGCGCCCTGGCTTGCAGTTGAAAGCCGGGGGTGCCGTGGCGTAACCCACTCGACGCTTTGACAAAATCGGCGCGCTTGTTCAGCACCACAGGACATGACAAAACCGCCGTCGCACCCTTGTCAGGCGCTGCGCTGCCTGCCTCGGGTGCCATCGGCGGTGTCATCGGTAACCCCGTGTAAGGATTAAGCGCTCAGAACCTTGCGGCCACGCGCACGGCGGGCGTTCAGGATCTTGCGGCCATTCTTGGTCGCCATACGCGCGCGAAAGCCGTGGCGAGCCTTGCGGACCCGGTTGCTGGGTTGAAATGTGCGTTTCATCGCGCTGTCTCCGTTCTTTGGACCAAACCCATGTGATGAGGATTCGAGGCCCGATATCATCCGAAGCCCGTCCTTTAGTGGGCACCTTGCGCAGTGTCAACGCGCCCTGACCCGGTTTGCTGCAACAATTCGCGGCGCAAGCCAAATGACCTCTGGGTCGTTCTGCAAATCCTGCAACAACCGGGCCGGATTGGTCAATCCGGCGTGATCGGGCTATGCCAAATGCGCCGGACAGGTCATCTAGTCGCGGACAAACCCGCGTATGCACCCTAGTATGGCCGAAATGACCCAGCCCCCCCGTCATACCCTGATCCGGATTGCACCCTTGTTGGCCATTGGTTTGGCTGCGGTCATTGGCGTTGTGTTTCTGCGCGATACCTTCAGTTTTGAGACGCTCCGCGACAACCGGGAAGCATTGCTCGCGTTTCGTGATGCCCACTACCTGCTGACGGCGCTGGGTTTCGTCGGCATTTACATCCTGATCGTCGGGTTCAGCCTGCCCGGTGCGACCATTGCCACCCTGACTGGCGGGTTCCTGTTTGCGACCTTTCCGGGGGTTTTGTTCAACATCACCGGGGCAACCATTGGCGCGACCCTGATCTTTCTGGCCGCCCGCTGGGGGCTGGGTGACAAGCTGTCGGCGCGGATGAACGCCACCGATGGGCTGATCAAGCGGATCAAGGACGGGATCGACGCCAATCAATGGTCGATGCTGTTCTTGATCCGATTGGTCCCGGCAGTGCCGTTTTTCATGGCCAACCTGATCCCCGGCCTGGTCGGCGTGCCGCTGTCGCG
>JANOMH010000404.1:0-7011 GCA_031420215.1 Rhodobacterales bacterium
GGCAACCCGGCCGCCGACAGCCCCATGCACAGCGCCGTTCCGGTCAGGGACAGTAAAAACAACAGGTCCGATCCCACCAATCGGGTCAGCCAATACAGCGACAGCCGACCCACCAAAAAGCACACCGAAAAGGCCGAGACCAACCGCGCCGCATCAAACCCATCGATTCCATTGGCCATCAATGCAGTCGGACCAAGGCCAATCAACCCGACCTCGATCATCGCACTGAACACGTTGAACACCAGAATAAGCAATGGCCATTGGGCCAAATGTGGCAAGCCAGCCGTTTCGGCGGCTAGACTGCGGTCCGGCTGGACTATCGGCAGGGTCAGCAACGCCAGCACCCCGATCCCGGCAAACACCAGCGCAGGCAGGCCGCCGGCCCAAACAAAAACCAAGGGCGAGATGATTGCCCCCAGTCCGAACACCGCGTTGACCATGCCGACCATGCCAGGACCACGCGCCCCGAAACTGGCCAGAAACTGCCGGTTGACCACGACCGCCAGCATACCCAGCCCAATCCCGGCAAGCCCACCGCCGATCAACATCAACAGCCAGTTCAGCTGCAGCGCCAGCAGGCCCACGCCTGCGGCAATCGCGATCAGTCCCCGCCACAGGGTCAACAACCGCGCGGCAAATATCCCGACGACCACGGTCAGAAACGCGCCCAACCCATACAGGCTCAGCAGCACCGTGCCCTGACCCTCGCTCAGCCCAAAACTGCGCGCATAGACGGGCAGAGCTACGCCGAACAGTGATGACAACATCCCGGTCGCGATAAAAGCCAATGCCCCGGTCAGAAATAACCGAGAGCCAAAGCCGGGTGTCGATGTCATCAGATAACCCAATCAGAACCTGCGCGGCCCCCTTGCTAGCAAAAGCAGGCTCAGTTCCAGTCCAAAACAACCTTGCCCGATGACCCCGATAGCATTGCCGCAAATCCTGCCTGAAATTCATCGACCTTAAACCGATGGGTGATCACCCGGCGCACATCCAACCCGTTTTCCAGCATGGCAATCATCTTATACCAGGTCTCGAAAATCTCGCGGCCATAGACGCCCTTGATGGTGATCGCTTTGAATACGATCCGGCTCCAATCCACCGGGGATTTGCCGGGGGGAATCCCCAAAAGGGCGATGCGCCCACCCATGACAAGGCTTTCAATCATCTGGTCCAAGGCCCGCTGATTGCCTGACATTTCAAGCCCCACGTCGAACCCTTCCTTCATCTTCAGCCCCGCCATAACTTCGGCGAGATCCTGTGTGTCCACATTTACCGGCACCACATCGGCAACGGTCGCGGCCAGCGCCAGCCGGTCCGCATTCACATCAGTAATCACCACATGCCGCGCGCCGACATGGCGAACCACAGCCGCGGCCATAATGCCAATCGGCCCGGCGCCGGTGATCAACACATCCTCGCCAATCAGGTCGAATGACAGCGCCGTATGCACCGCGTTGCCCAAAGGGTCCAGAATTGCCCCAATCTCGTCATCAATCGCGTCGGGCAGCGGGACCACATTGAATGCGGGCAGCCGCAGGAATTCGGCGAAAGCGCCCTGTTCGTTGACGCCAATACCCCGCGTGGCCGGGTCCAGATGGAACTTGCCGGCGCGGGATTGGCGGGAGGTTTTGCCAATCAGATGCCCCTCGCCTGAACAGCGCTGCCCAATGGCCAGATCGGTGACATTGCGGCCCAGCTCTGCAATCTCGCCCGCAAATTCATGCCCCGTGATCAGCGGGACAGGCACGGTGCGGGCAGCCCAGTCATCCCAGTTCCAGATATGGATATCAGTGCCGCATATGCCGGTTTTGCGGACCCGGATCAGCACATCATCGGGGCCAATCTCGGGCACCGGGGCGCGCTCCATCCACAGGCCAACCTCAGGTTTCGACTTGGCCAAAGCCTTCATCATATTGGTCATTGCAGCACCCCCGTATCCCGTCCCGCCTGCCCGAACGCGACCAAAGCAGTGTCCAGATCGGCAATCGACAGGCTTGCATTCATCTGCGTCCTGATCCGGGCGCGGCCTTTGGGGACCACGGGGAAAAAGAACGGCGACACATAGACCCCCAGTTCAAACAACCGCGCCGCCATCGCCTGTGCTTTGGGCGCGTCATACAGCATCACCGGGATAATCGGATGCTGGCCCGCCAATAGGTCAAATCCCAGATCGGTCAGACCCTTGCGCCAATGGGCGGCATTGCGGAACAAGGCGGCGCGCAGATCATCGCCTTCCTCTACCAGTCGAAGCGCCTCGATCGAGGCGGCAACTACCGCCGGGGGCAAGGCATTGGAAAACAGATAGGGTCGGGCACGTTGGCGCAGCAGGTCAATCACCGGCTGCGGGCCGGCGATATAGCCACCAATCGCGCCGCCCAGCGCCTTGCCCAAGGTGCCGGTCATCACATCGGCGCGCAGCCCGAAATGCGCCGGAGTCCCCGCCCCTTTTGGCCCGACGAACCCGGTGGCATGGCAATCATCGACCATCAGCAGGGCGTCATAGCGGTCGGCCAACGCCCGGATCGCGGGCAGGTTCGCCAGGTATCCATCCATCGAAAATACGCCATCAGTGGCAATCATCACATGCCGGGCACCCCCGGCGCGGGCGGTTTTCAGCTGCGCCTCAAGATCATCCATATCGGAATTGGCAAACCGATAGCGCCTGGCCTTGCACAGCCTGATCCCATCGATGATCGACGCGTGGTTCAGGCTGTCGGAAATCACCGCATCTTCTTCACCCAGCAGCGGCTCAAACAAAGCCCCGTTCGCGTCAAAACATGCAGCAAACAGGATTGTGTCGTCATGGCCCAGAAAGGCGGCCAGGCGGCGCTCTAACGTGCGATGCAAATCCTGCGTGCCACAAATGAACCGGACCGAAGCCATGCCGTAGCCATGCTGGTCCAGCGCCAGTTTCGCAGCCCGGATCAGATCAGGGTGGTCGGCCAGCCCCAGATAATTGTTGGCACACAAGTTGATCACCTGCCGCCCGCCCACCGTGACATGGCCACCCTGGGGCGAGGTAATCTCACGTTCTGCCTTCCACAGGCCTTCGGCCCGGATGTCGGTTAGTCGGCGTTGAATGTCGTCCAGAAAATCGGCCATTCCCATGCTCCTTGCCTTTGGCCCAACCTAGCGGGATCAAAAGGGCAAAGGCGAACCAAACCCGACATGCCGGGGCGTAATTGGCAATGGTCGGTTCAAGAGACGACGTTCAGCGCCGGACGCGCTGCTGCCGGGCTGAGCAGGTCCTCCAGAAAGAACGCGGTCAGTTGCGCCCGGTTGGTCAGGCCGGATTTGCGATACACCGTGGTCGCATGTTGGCGCACTGTGGCCACTGATGACCGGCGCAGGGCAGCAATTTCCTTGTGGCTCAGGCCTTTGAGGATCAGGCCAGCCACATCGATTTCTGCTTCCGTCAAGGACCAGTTCTGGAACTGGGCCTCGATCGCACGGGACAGGCCAGTCACATGCGTGGCAGCCGCATTGCGCCAACGGGTGCTTTCGCGGCGTGCGGCGGCAAGATCATCGTTCATCGCAAGCCGATCCTGCCGCAGGTCGCGGGTTTCCACCGAGGTAAAGGCGGTCATAGCCACAGCGCTGACCAACAACACCATTTCCAGCAGGTCCTTGGCAAAATTGACCCAGTTAAAACTGTCTGGGTTGCCGATCTGCTCCAGCACGAACAATGCAAGAAACATCGCCATAGCCATAAGCGCGAATCGATGTGATCTGTCCACATTGCCCTCCCGTCGCAATGGCCCAAGGATGCCACGACAAGCTTTGTCGCGGCATCCGACATGTGTAGGACCGCTCTATTCGGTCGCAAAGAAAGACGCGCCACCGATGGTTTGATTGCCGCTTTCCTCGATTGCCACGACCTCGATCTCATACAGCGAGGCAGGATCAAAGAACGCCGCCGGCACCACAAAGCGGGTGGTATCCGGACCGACATGCACGTCAAAGTTGGGCCGGGAAAAACCGTGGTCGTCCGTGTGGTTCTCTTTGTTGATCCAGACCTGATAGGCGCGGATCACCACTGGGCGGCCATCCTGCGAGGTGGTCACAGGCGCCCACTCCACCACCAGATCTGCCAACGCGACTACTGGCACATTGCCGTCTTCCTCTGGAACGGTCATGGGTGTGATGATCTGCGGCATACTGGGCAGGATGGTTGAAAACCACGCCGCCCCGTCCAGCAGCAGCCCGTCGGTGGACAGCGCGCGAAGGGCATAATTCCCCTCGGGCCAGGCCGCTTTCAGCGCGTCATAGTCCCAGTCTGCATACTCGGGCTCTCGCGATTCAAAGAACACGCCGGCAATGCCAAGATCGCCCATCGTGCCCGCCGGCAGGACATGCAGGATCAGCGCCCCGGCAGGGTCATAGACGCACAATTCGGTCCAGCCATGGTCATCGAAATAGCCATGCACGCCAATGTCGCCATCACCGGCGTTGTCCTCGATGAACAGATTGGCATGGTTAATATGGCGGGATTCTGCTCCGTCGCGGGCACAGGGGTCGGCGGCAAAGGCGGGGGATGCGGTCAGCGCAAGCAAGATGAGAGGCAGGGATTTCATGATGTGACTCCGATATGAGGGGTGTGACGTGCCCCCAAATCAGCGCCCTGAAGTTTCCGATGGCGATCCGCTGAACCTCTGCCCCCGACAGATGTCGGAGGTCAGCGTAACTCGATATCCGCCTGCGCTGCCCGTCCTGCCGCATCAATCACCGTCAGGGACGAGAACCCCAGCCCCAAGTCATCCAGCAGCACTTCACGTTCGCGACTGGTTATCACTGGCGCACCGTTGGCCAGCCATGTGAACGGGGCCAGCCCGTCGCGGACTTTCACCACCAACACGTCGCCCTCGACCACCGCCCCATCGGGCGGAAAACTGATTTCGGGGCCACCTGTGGTTGCGGATTCTCCACGCTGGCGGAATACCTGCAAAGGCAGGGGCAGTTGCGCGTTGGGCAAAAGCAGCGTGGCGGGCGGCGGTGGCGGGATCGGGTCGATCCGCACCTTTAGCCGCTGGAATGCATCAAACAGCACAGGGGCGGCCAGTTCGCCGCCGAATATTCCCGGAACCGGCGTTCCATCCGCCCGACCCATCCAGACCCCGACTACGTGCACCCCGTCAAACCCCACCGCCCAGGCATCGCGGTTGCCGTAGGATGTGCCGGTCTTGAAGGCGATGCCGGTGCCCTGCACGCCAATGGGCCGGGGGGTTTGCAGCAGGATATCGGCAATCTCCCATGCGGCCACATCGCCCATCAGCGTTTGCGGCAAAAACCCTTCGGTCGGGTCCAGATGCACGCGCAAATCCACCGCCACGCCGCCCCCGGCAATAGCCGCATAAAGCCGGACCAGATCCTCCAGTGTCAGCCCAAGCCCGCCCAGGGCAATCGCCAACCCCGGCCTGCCCCCCGGTAATACCGGATGCGCCCCGGCCCGGCGTAGGGCGGAAATCAACTGTTGCGGTCCCATGGCTTCCAATAGACTCACTGCCGGGATGTTCAGCGACAGTTGCAGCGCTTGCCGCACCCGGATTTCACCCCGGAACAGCCCGTCAAAGTTTTGCGGGGCATAGCCGCCGAAATCCATCGGCCGGTCTGCAATCAGGGTTTCGGGATGCACCAGCCCGCGGTCAAACGCCAGCCCATAGATCAGCGGTTTCAACGTGGACCCCGGGGACCGCACCCCTTGGGTCATGTCGATAAACCCTTGCCGCGCATCAGCGGTGTAATCAGCGGACCCGACATAGGCCAGAATCTCGCCCGTCTGGTGATTGGCAATCAGGATGGCGACCTGCATCTGGTCGCCTTGATCGGCGACAGCTGTGCGGGCCAGGTCTTCGATCTTGGCCTGCAAGGCGGCGTCGACGGTCAGGATATGTTGCCCTTGCAGCGGGGTTTCGGCCAAAACCCTGTCGGCCAGATGCGGGGCGAGAGCCGGGAAATCGGCGCGTTCGGTAGGCACTGGTTCCGAGGTCGCGGCCAGTGCTTCGGCGCTGTCCAACAAACCGGCCCCCACCATTCGCGCCAAAACCCGGTCCCGCGCGGCCACAGCGGCGGCACGGTCCCGGTCGGGGCGGCGGGTCGAGGGGGACTGGGGCAGGGCCACCAACAACGCGGCTTCGGCGGGCGTCAACCGATGCGGCGGTTTGCCAAACCATGCCAATGACGCCGCCCGCACCCCTTCAATATTGCCACCAAACGGCGCGCGGTTCAGATAAAGCGTCAGGATATCTTCTTTGCTCAGCCGTTGTTCCAGCGCCAAAGCCAGCCTGATCTGGCGCAGTTTTCCTGCCCAACTGCCGGTTTCCCCATCTTCCAACAGACGCGCCACCTGCATGGTCAGGGTCGATCCACCCGATATGACCTGCCCATTCCAGACCGCTTGCCCCACCGCCCGGCCCATCGCAATCAGGTCAATCCCGCCGTGATCCCAAAACCGCTTATCCTCGTACCGGACCAGCATGTCGACGTAATCGAGGTCAACGTCTGACAGGTCTACCGCCATCCGCCAGCGCCCATCGGCCACAGTATAGGCGCGCAGCAGATCGCCGTTGCGATCCAACACCTCGTCCGATTGTTCGATTGTCAGGGGCGGCAAAACCGTGGCGTCAATCCAGCCGTCAAAAGCATCGCGCCCCGCCGCCCCGGTCCATAGTGCCAAGGCGGCGGCAAACAGGCCTTTGCCAAGCCGGGTCACTCGGTCACCGTCACCTCTCCGCTCGCAGTGCGCGCCCGCATCTGGGGCCGATACATATCCTCGACCGAGGCCGCAGGCAGGTGGAACGACCCCGGCGAGATCGCCCGCACGATATAGGCAAGGCGGAAGGGCTGATCGCCGTAGTGATCCACAGCCGCCAAAAACCGGTCACTGCGGAATTCGGCATTCTGGGTATTGCCGACCTCAAGCCAAGGCAGCGCTGACAACTCACCGCCCCGGATCAGGTTGGGGTTGTCAATCTCGAACCCGGCAGGCAGCGGGTCCGAGACCATCAACCG
>JANOMH010000405.1:0-3177 GCA_031420215.1 Rhodobacterales bacterium
GCCGCCGTTTTCATCACGAACCCCTGTTCGATCATATCGGCGGGGATCACCGGGTAGTCGCCGGAAAAACAGGCGTCGCAGTATTGCGGGCTATTGGCATCGCGCCCGCCTGCCTGACCCACGGCGCGGTAGAGGCCGTCGAGCGAGATGAAATTGATCGAATCCACCCCCAGATGCTCGCGCATTTCGTCGGTGGTCATGTTCGCGGCCAGCAGCTTTTCACGTTGCGGCGTATCGACCCCGTAGAAACAAGGCCAGGCGGTGGGCGGCGAGGCGATGCGGAAATGCACTTCGGCAGCCCCAGCGTCCAGAATCATTTCGCGGATTTTGATGCTTGTCGTGCCGCGCACCACCGAATCGTCGACCAGAATGATCCGTTTGCCGCGCACCAGCGCCCGGTTGACGTTCAGCTTCAGGCGCACGCCCATGTTGCGGATCGACTCAGTGGGTTCGATAAAGGTCCGGCCCACATATTGGTTGCGGATGATCCCCATGGCAAAGGGGATGCCCGATTGCAGCGAATAGCCGATAGCGGCAGGGGTGCCCGAATCCGGCACCGGGCAGACCAGATCGGCATCAACCGGGGCCTCTTTGGCCAACTCGCGGCCAATCGCCTCGCGCGTTTCATAAACGCTACGCCCGCCCAGAATCGAATCGGGCCGGCTGAAATACACATGCTCAAAGATGCAGAACCGCGATTTCTGACGGCGGAACGGGAAGTGCGATTCGATGCCCTTGGGGCCGATGACGACCATTTCGCCGGGTTCAATCTCGCGCACAAAGGTCGCCCCGATGATGTCCAGCGCACAGGTTTCCGAGGACAGCGCCCAGCCATCCCCGACTTTGCCCAGCACCAGCGGGCGCACGCCCAACGGATCGCGGCAGCCGATCAGGTTGAACTGGGTCATCGCCACGATGGAAAACGCGCCTTCAACCTTGCGCAGCGCTTCTTCCATCCGGTCGGTCAGGGTGCGGCCCATCGAGCGCGCCATCAGGTGGATGATGCATTCGCTGTCGGACGAGGATTGAAAGATCGAGCCGCGTTCGATCAGTTCCCGCCGCAGGGCGACCGCGTTGGTAATGTTGCCATTATGCGCAATCGCCGCCCCGCCCATGACGAATTCGCCAAAGAACGGCTGCACGTCGCGGATCGCGGTCTGGCCTTTGGTCCCGGATGTCGAATAACGCACATGGCCGATGCCCAGGCCGCCGGGCAGAGTGGCCATCACATCGGGGGTGGTGAAATTGTCACGCACCAGTCCCATGCGGCGGGCCGAGTTGAACCCGGTGTCATGGTCGTACGTGACGATCCCGCCCGCCTCTTGGCCCCGGTGTTGCAGCGCGTGCAGGCCGAGGGCCACGAAATTGGCCGCGTCGGCTACGCCGATCACCCCGAATATCCCGCATTCCTCGTGCAATTTATCATCATCGAACGGGTTTGTGGTGGGCATGAGTTTTGACAACGGGTCGCTCCGAATCCGGGGGTGTGGTTGCAGCGCCGTCTTAGTCGGTCAGCACCGGAGTGTCACGAAACTATCATGCTGCAACGCAACATCGTGTTACTGCGCCGCCGGGGCCCCGCAACTGCCGACCAGCTGCTGGTATTGCGTGGTGATCCAGCCCAGGGCCTGTTCGGGATTGCGCTGTTCGATCTGCCCGGTCAGCTGCGAAAACACCGCCGCAGACCGGCTGTCATCGACCATCGGGATTTTCTGGGTGGTCAGCACGGTTTGATAGACAAAGAACGCCACAGCGACCAGCAGGATGCCCCGGAATACGCCAAACAGGAACCCCAGCCCCTGATCAAGGCCCCCAAGTGCCGACCGCTGCACGATAGAGGAAAACAGTGGGGTAAAGATCGAAAACACCACCAAAGCCACTGCGAACACCGCCGCAAAAGACGCAATGATCGACAGCTCGCAGCTGTCGCCGATGAAATCGCCAAGCACCGGGATTTGCGCAATCAGCGGTCGCACCTGATCGGCAAAGATGAAGGCCAACACCGTGGCCCCGATCCAGCCGGCAATCGCCATCGCTTCGCGCACAAACCCGCGGGAATAGGCCAAGAGGGCCGACAGAACGATGATGACGGCCACGGCGCCGTCAATGATGGTGAAACCTTCCATGTCGTTCTGCCCGTCCCTTAATCCGATGGTCCGGGTTCTGCCCCGAACAAATCCGCCATACAGCCCGCCAGATCGCCGACCTCTTTCAAGGTCAGTCCCGTCGCAGCCCCTCGTTTTGCCATTTGCGGCAATATGGCGGTGGTGAAACCAAGTTTTTGCGCTTCTTTCAACCGATTTTCGGTCTGACTGACCGGACGGAGTGCTCCGGACAGGCTAATCTCGCCAAAAATCACACATTCCGGCGACAATGCCACATCTTCGCGGGCCGAGACCAGCGCGGCGGCGACGGCAAGATCGGCGGCGGGTTCGTTGATCCGCAACCCACCGGCAACGTTGAGATAGACATCCAAGCCCGCAAACGGGATGCCGCAGCGGGATTCCAATACCGCCAGGATCATCGCCAGCCGACCGCCATCCCAGCCCACAACCGACCTGCGGGCTTGGCCTTGCGGGGCCGGGGACACGAGGCATTGAATTTCACACAGGATCGGCCGTGTGCCTTCGATGCCCGCGAACACCACCGATCCCGGCGCGGGTTGGCCGCGTTCGGACAAGAACAGGGCGGAGGGGTTCTTCACCTCGGCCAGCCCTTTACCCGTCATCTCGAACACACCGATTTCATCGGCGGGGCCAAAGCGGTTTTTCACAGCCCTTAATATCCGAAACTGATGCCCGCGCTCGCCTTCGAAATACAGAACCGTGTCGACCATATGTTCGATCACCCTTGGCCCGGCAATCGCGCCTTCCTTGGTCACATGGCCGACCAGCATGATCGCGGTGCCCTTGCGTTTGGCAAAGGTCGTCAACTCATGCGCCGAAGCGCGCACCTGCGACACCGATCCGGGGGCGGATTCCACATTGTCGGCCCACATCGTCTGGATAGAATCGATGATCGCCAGATCGGGTTTTTCCGCCTCAAGCGTGGTCAGAATGTCGCGCAGGTTGGTTTCGGACGCGAGTTTCACCGGGCTTTCGGTCAGCCCAAGCCGGGCGGCGCGCATCTGCACCTGCGCGGTGGATTCCTCGCCGGTGACATAGATCACTTTCAGCC
>JANOMH010000406.1:0-1790 GCA_031420215.1 Rhodobacterales bacterium
CCGGGCGAGGCAAAGCTGCGGTCAACGCCATTGATCTTCAGATGTCCGCTGTCCTGACGCAATGCGCCGGTCAGGATTTTGACCAGCGTCGATTTGCCGGCACCATTGGCCCCCATCAGGGCCACAATCTCGCCTTTGCCCACGCGCAGGCTGGCGTCCTTCAGCGCGACCACGGCACCAAAGCGTTTCGATATACCCTGCGCATCAAGGACCGGCAGGCTGTCTTGTGTCTGCACTATTACCCGCCTGCTTGTGGAAAAACCCCCGGCACCGGGCCGGGGGTCATTCAGCCTGTGGGCTTACTCGCCCGGACCTGCGCAAGCGATGATCTGGTCCATCGTATAGGTGGTCCAGTCCGGGATCGACACTGACACCGGCCATTCCGGGTCGAGGTTGGGGTTTTGCGCACCAGCGATCAGGGCTTTGCCTTCGTCGGAGTTATTGGCCCACAGCGACGGCGTGACCAAAACGGTGCGCTCGGCGGGCATTTGCCCTTCAAGGATTTGCAGAGCGAGGGTCACACCTGCGCCGCCAACCGAGCCGGGGTTGGTGACGGCAGCGCCGACCAGACCTTCGACATTGGCCAGTTGGCCGACAAAGCCTGCGTTATCGGCCCCGACAATGGGCACAAGCGGTGCTTCGGATTCGATGAACGCATCGACAATCACGTTATCGATCCCGCTGGTCCAGACGCCGCCGATGGCAATGCCAGAGGCAAGGATATCCAGCATCTGCTGCTTGCCCTGATCCTGTTGCCAGCCGGTAAATACCTCTTGCGCCACGGTAATGCCGGGGAATTCGGCCAAGGCCCGCTTGAAACCGACATCGCGGTCATTGTCGGCACCTGCACCGGCAGCACCGCGCATATAGAACACCGCACCTTCGCCGCCCATGGTTTCAAACAGCCACCTGGCGCCGACATAGGCGTATTCTTCCTGATTGTTCGACAGGACATAGGCGGATGGTTCGGTCACCACCTGATCGACGGCCACGACAACAATGCCTGCATCGGTCGCCTCTTTGATCGCGTCATTGATCCCGTCAGCATTGGCGGGGTTCACCACGATGGCGTCAACGCCAGCTTGGATCAGGTTGCGGATATCCTCGGATTGGCCCGCCGCATCGGTGTTCCGGTGCGCGATGTTCAGGGACGTGACCAAGCCTGAAACCAGTGCCTGCGCCTTCATCGCGCAGACCATTTCTTCGCGCCAGCCATTGCCCTGCACGGTGTTTGAAATGCCGATGGTATAGCCGCCGTGGCTTTCGGCCATCGCCGACCCGCCCAGACCTGCAAACAGCGCAACCGCAGCTGCACCCCGATAAAAAGCTTTCATTTTGAACCCTCCCATAGGTGTTAGTCGTTCCACATTAGCTTGATTCCCTATTTTACAAAGGGGGCAAGCACGTCTCTGGCCAAAAGAAAGCCGCGTTTTACATTGGCGTCCGATCCTTCAAAATTCCGGTCCTCGTGTTCGATGATCACCGGCCCGTCATAGCCCGCCCGATACAGATCGGCGAAAAACTGACCCCAGTTCACATCGCCCAGCCCCGGCATGCGCGGGATTTGCCAGCCCATCCCGGCGGACATGATCCCGTTCTCATACAACCCGTCGCGGTCAATGGTCAGGTCTTTGGCATGAACATGCACCATATGCGCCCCGAACTCGGCGATGAACCGACGCTGGTCGATCATCTGCCAGACCAGATGGCTGGGGTCATAATTCATCCCGACCCCCGGCCATTCATCGAATATCCGCCGCCAGATTTTGGGGCTGTAAGCGATGTTATGC
>JANOMH010000407.1:0-2724 GCA_031420215.1 Rhodobacterales bacterium
TCAATCACCGGCACCCCAATATCAGGGGCGGTGGTCGTGGTCGGTGTCGTGTTTGTCACGATATGGATTTTCCCCGTTGTGCCGCCGAATAGGCCGCGATTCTGGGGCCAATGCAATGTTCAATCTGACTGACGGTAGGGAAGATTGGCCCGGCACGGGCAAAAGCAATGCTCAGTCCGGCAGGTTTGCCGGAAGCGGCGGCAGCGCAATGTCATAGGCCCCAGCGGGCAGGGCAATGATTCCACGCAGGTTGAGCAGGGCACGGTCGTCAGCCGACAGGCCAGCAATCGCATCCGAAATTGCTGCGAAATATGGTGCGGGATCACGCCCGGCGGCCGTCACAAAGGTCATGCCGGGGGTGGCATGGGTGTGGGCGATGACTTTGGCTTGCGTGGCCAACGGCTCCCACCGGCACATATTCACCCAAGTGATTCCATCCAGTGCCGCCAGATCGGCCCGCCCCTCGACCACTGCCCGCAGGCTTTCGCGGTGCGCCCCGGTGCGCAGCGTGGCATGCAGTGACAGCCCCTGACCCAGCGCATATTGCTGCGGTACACCCCAGCCCGAGTTTGACAGCGGCTCGTTAATCGCCATCGGATAAGCGGCGGCGTCGGCAAGCGAAGTTGCCGGATCGCCGGCGCGGGTCACGAAAACCGAATGATAATAACCCGGTGCGACCCCGTCCAGGGCATAATCCCCCGCCCCGATCAGCGTCACCTTGCCGCGGAACTGCGCCCGGTAGGGCAGATTGCAAATCATGCTCAGGGTCAGGTCGGGCCGGGCCCAGCTTGCCATGTGGCCAATGGCATGATCGAGCGCATCCGGGGCCGCGATCCTGCGTGCCCGCAAACCGTCCCGGATCAGTCCCCAGAGCCGGTCATGGGCCGCGATATTGGCTGGCCACAGATACATTGGCATGGCGGCAATCATGCGGGTTTCAGCCGGGCTTCGACCCTTTGGCGGATGATCGCCGAATCCTGATCCTCGACCCCAAGCAGCGAGGCGACCATGCGCAGCATCGCGTCTTCTTCGGCGTCGCGGATGCCATCGGCCAGCACAATTTCCCACAATGCCTCCATCACCAGGGTGCGGTCCTCGTAGGGCACGGCATCCTTGATGGCGCGGGTAAAGCGGACGGTATCAGGGGCCTCGTGTTCAATCGCCTCGCAGGTCGCACGCAGTTTGGCGGCCTCGATCGGGTTCAGCCCGTAGCGCAGCCCAAGGATGCGGTCGATCCGGGCGATTTCAAGGTAAACATAGGCGTGATCGGCCTTGGCCACCCGGACCAGCAAAGCGCCAAGGGCCAGTCGCGCATCGAGCGGCGGCAGGCGTTGTGGGGCCGAACCGGCGAGGCGTTTGAAGAAATCTGTGAACATGGGTCAAGCTATAGGGGGTTCGTGGCGCGGCGAAAAGGGCAAGTTATCCGGTTGATGGCGCGGCCTGACGCAACCCGGTCAGTGCATTAATCCCCACCGCACACAGCACCACCGCCCCGCCGACAAAGGTCATCACACTGGCGCTTTCGTTCAGGAACAGCCAGACCCAGACCGGGCCGAGGATCACTTCGAGCATGGTCAGCAAGGTGGCCTCGGCGGCCGGGACCACGCGGCTGCCCAGGGTGAACAGGGTCATGCCGAGCCCCAGGATCACGGCCCCGGCGACAATGATTATCCCGATGTCGGCCAGCGGCGGGGCCAGTGGCTGGCCCTGCAGGGCCAAGGCCGTCACGGCAACAGCCATGGATAACAGCCCGCCCAGAATGACCGCAGGCAGCATATCGGCCAGCTTGCCCCAGCGGATTGTGACCGCAAACATCGCAAAACCCAGCGCCGATCCGATTGCAGCAAGGTTGCCTGCTATCGCCCCCGCATTTGCCCCTTCACGCACCATGATCCCCATGCCCAGCACAGCGATGGCGATGGCCGCCCAGGTGGCCCCGCGCACATGTTCACGCAGCAGCACCCAGCCCAGAACCGCGCTGAAAAACGGCGAGGCCGAGAACAGGAACACCGCATTGGCAATGGTAGTGGACTGAATCGCATAGACAGCGCCGGCAAAGGCTGCAACCAGCCCCAGCCCGCCGATCATTCCGGCCCGGCCGACTTTGCTCAACGCCTGCAGCCCGCCGGACCGCCACCAGACAAACCCGGCCAACACCGGGATCATCCCCACCGGCCGCCAGAGTAATATCTGCCAGGTAGTGGCGCTGTCGAGCAGCCTGATCGCCAGCCCCATCAGTGACCACAATATGCCCGCGACAATGACAAACAACACTCCGGTTTTATATTGCATCCCGCTTCCCGACTTGTCCCCAGCATTGCGCGGACCTTGGGCAGGGTGCTGCGTCCGGGTCTAGCCTGATCCCGACAAAGGGGCGGGGGAATCGGGCGGATTTGCGGACTGGCTGGTCTGCTCGCCACTGTCAAAAGCCACGGCATCCAGCGCAATCCCCTCGGGGTCATGATTGCTGATCACCAATCCTGCAATATCGGCCACGGGGGCGTTGCGGGCAAATCCCACCGGCCCTTCGGCCAAGGGGGACAGCTCAATCTGGTCGATCATTATCCCGTCGCGGGACAGGAACCGGATCTGCGCCACCCCGCCTTCGCCACCCAGCAGATCAAGCCGCAGGATAGATTGGTCGCGGGCAAACCAGATCGCAATCGACCCTTCGCCGGTGGCAATGGTCATCGGAAACCCACGCGGGCCGGTCCCGCTGAGCAA
>JANOMH010000408.1:0-4468 GCA_031420215.1 Rhodobacterales bacterium
GAGTGAGCATTGCCAGCAAGAATGCGGCGCAGTTTTGCGGTTCAGCAAATGCGAACATCTGAATGAGTGAGCGCCTCACCGCTGATTTCTGGGTTGCGGCCTATCTGACCCGCCTGCGACTGGCCGCTATCCCGGCCTTTGTCGTCAAGCGCGGCGATGCGACGGCAGGCGCGGTTTTGGTAAAGCTGAACACTTTGAACGGGCAGGCCTGCTGCTATCAACGCTCATTCGACATCATGTCCGGCGAGCGCAATTGGGTGATCCTGACCCAAGGCGCTGAACCCGCCGTCGATGCGTCGATCAGCAAGCAGCGCAGTTTCGACCCCGACTTGTGGGTGATCGAGGTTGAGGATCGCATGGGCCGGCATTTACTTGACGAACCCGGCCTGACTTAATGCACCGCATGGGCGGAGCAGCGGCATGATCACATGGCGTGACGAAGGGGCGGTTCTGGCGGTGCGGGCGCATGGCGAAACCTCGGCGATTGTCGAGGTGTTTACCGCCGCGCATGGCCGTCACGCGGGCGTGGTGCGGGGCGGGGTTGGCCGGAAACTGGCCCCGGTATTGCAGCCCGGCGCGCAGGTGCAGGTGGTTTGGGCCGCCCGGTTGGACGAACATCTGGGGTCGTTTACCGTAGAGCCGCTACGCAGCCGGGCGGGCGCGATGGGTAACAGGCTATCACTGGCCGGGCTGAATGCGGTGACCGGATTGCTGTCGCTGACCCTGCCTGAACGCGACCCGCATCCGGCGTTGTATCAGCGCACCGTGGCCCTGCTGGATCTGCTGGACCAGACCGACCTGTGGCCTCTGGCCTATCTGCAATGGGAACTGGCATTGCTGGACGACATGGGCTTTGGGCTTGACCTGACCACCTGTGCCGTCACCGGGGCGTCCGAAGGGCTGATCTATGTGTCGCCCAAAACTGGCCGGGCAGTCAGTGCGGCGGGTGCGGGCGAATGGGCCGACCGGATGCTGGCGCTGCCCCCGGTTTTGTTGGGCGCGGGCGACGCCAGTCATGCTGATATTGTCCAAGCCCTTGGCACCACCGGCTATTTCATCGAACACCGGCTGCTCGCCGGATCGGGCGACCGGCCCATGCCTGCCGCAAGGGCAAGGCTGATAGAAACCATCGCGCGCTACGGCTGAACAAACACCATGTTGCCCCCGGCGGGGTTGCTCAGGACGATCTGCGCCGCCGAAATATCTGCCCGGGTCATCGCCGCAAGGGCCGCAAAGAACTCACCTTCTGCGGCCAGCGCATCACAGGCCATTTCAGTCGACATCACCCCGCCATCTGTCGCAAATTGCGGCAAGTCGGCAGTCAACGGGCCGGAGTAACTGTTGCAGGGCGCATTGCCCGACACCAGCCCGGGCGTTGCAAAGCTGATCGTGGCGCGGGCCGGAAACGGGACCGAATTGATGCTGACCAGCCGATATATACCCTCGGTCCCAGGCTGTGCCGGGGCTTGCATGCAGGCGCTCAGGGCCAGAAGGGCGATCAGTTTGCGCATGGCCGCAGTCTGCGCCCTTTGTCTGCCCATTGCAATGCTGGCTAATTCAGCAACTTATGGTCAATCAGAAATTGCGCCGTTTCCACGACGCTGGCACGGACATCCCGGTAGGTGATGCCCAGTTCAGCCCGCGCCCGTGCCCCGGATACTTCCTCGCGTTTGCCCAATAACGGCACGATCGACGCAATCGCCTTGTCGAACAGGGCCAGAATGCGAACCACGAAATCCGGCGCACGGCGGGTGATGATTTTGCGGGTCGGAAAGCTGGCCTTCAGGATTTGCGCTATCTCGGTAAACCACATGAACCGGTCCGACGCGATATAGCGCTTACCTGCCGTTCCCGGTGTGGTTAGCGCCAGCACATGGGCCAGTGCCACGTCGCGCACATCGACCATTGCAAAACCAAAGTTCGGCAGCATCGGGTCACGCGCATTCAGCAGCCGTTCGATGACTGACACCGATGTGCCGAAATGCATGTCCAGCGGCGGGCCGACCACAAACACCGGGTTAATCGTGGTCAATTGCATCTGCGGGGCCTGATCACGGACAAAATCCCAGGCGGCCCGTTCCGCCAAGGTTTTCGACTGGGTATAGGCTGACGTACCGGGGGCGTGGGGGTCGGTCCAATCCGCCTCGTCAAACTCTGTCTTGCCAGGGCGCAGCGGCCCGCCTGCAATGGCCGCCGAAGATGAGGTGAGGATCACCCGCGTGACCCCGGCATTTTTGGCGGCTTTCAACGCACGCAGTGCCCCGTCAACCGCAGGGCGGATCAGGTCTTGCGGATCTTTGGGCTGCGCCAGGGGAAAGGGTGAGGCGGTGTGCATCAGCACATCCACCCCGGCCAAAGCGGCGGCCCAGCCATCGTCTTTTTCCAGGTCGAGCGCTACGAAACTTAGCCGGTCATCCAAAGATTCAGTTACATGCGGGTCAATGGCCGCCCGCATTTCCTCTGCCCGGTCAAGTTTGCGCAGACTGGCCCGCACGGCATAGCCCGCATTCAGCAACTGCACGGCGATATGTTTGGCAATATATCCGCTGGCCCCGGTCAAAAGCACAGTCTGCATGGTTTATGGCCCTCTATCTGAACAGATTGGTTTAGTTTTGTTTCGATCTATACCAAGTCGATCAAGTCTCAATGACGCTTACAAAAAGAACCTGCCGCGCGACACAGGATGTCGGGTCTGGTACAGACGATCCGGGCGATATAGCAGAATAACCGATCCGATCTACTGGACAATCCCATGTTTTCGCCTCGCACGCCCTTGTATCTGTCACATGCGCCCACCCCGCGTGTCGAGCACTTCGCCCTGCTCGCGGCGCTAGAGGCCGGATTTCGGGGCATCCTGCTGTCGGTCATGCCGGTGGTCATGTACCGGGCGTTTGCCGACGCGCAACTGGTCAGCGGGCTGTATTTCATCGTCGGCATCGCCTCGTTGTTCTGCGGGCTGATGGTTCCTTGGATGACCCGCTTTGTGGCCCGGCGCTGGATGTTTACACTGGCGGGGGTATTTTATCTGGCCGGGGTCGCGATGGCGCTGACCGGCATCCCAGATCTGAAAATCGCGGTTCTGATGGTCAATGCTTTTGGCACCGTGACCTTCAGCGTGTGTTTGTCGGCCTATGTGCTCGATTACATCAACCGGACCGAGCTGGGGCGCAATGAATCCACCCGGATGATCTATAGCGCCACATCATGGACCATTGGCCCGGTCGCCGGAGTCTGGCTGCTGAACTGGTGGGAACCTGCGCCGTTCATCGTGGCGGGCTGCTTTGCGCTGGCCCTGATCGCTACCTTCTGGCGGCTGCGGCTGGGTAATGGCAAACAGATCATGCGGGCGGCGGGACCCGCGGCCAATCCGCTGGCGTTTCTGGGCCGGTTCAAGCGGCAACCAAGGCTGATCGCGGGCTGGCTGTTCGCGGTGCTGCGGTCCTGCGGTTGGTGGGTTTATGTGGTCTATCTACCGAAATATTGCATCGAAAACGGGTTGGGAGAGACCATCGGCGGGGCAGCGTTGTCGGCCTCGAACGGATTGCTGTTTGTGACGCCCCTGATGCTGCGACTGGTGCACCGGGTTTCGGTGCGCACGGCGGTGCGCTGGACCTTTGGCTATACCGGCGCAATGTTCGTGATCGCATGGCTACTGGCCCCGTGGCCCTGGGCGGTGGTCGGCTGCCTGATGATCGCATCAATCGGCTTGGTCATGCTGGATGTCTGCGGCAGTCTGCCGTTTCTGATGGCGGTCAAGCCGTCCGAACGGACCGAAATGGCCGCGGTTTATTCCAGTTTCCGGGATATCTCGGGCATCCTGACCCCCGGCGTGGCCGCCCTTGTGCTGATCGTGTCGCCCATTGCCGGGGTGTTTGCGGCTGCGGGCGTGGGCATGTTCAGCGCATGGGCCGTGGCCGGGCGGTTGCACCCAAGGCTGGGGGTCCCGCGCGAGGCTGGTCCAGAAGTCGCCGCGCAATGACCTGCGCCTGAATTTCGGCGGCTTCAACCTACCAGTCAGGGCACCACTGGGTTCAAACGGAACCTCGGACTGCTTTCAACAACTCGCCCGCCTGCCGCGTCGCATCATCGCTCTTGCCGAATATGACCTTGTCGGCGGCCAACACGGCGGCGATACTGGCCAGTTGCTCGATATCTTCTTTGGTCTTGCCCATCGCCATCAGTTCCAGCGCATCGGCGCGCGAATGATGAAACCCCGCCAGCCGCAAGTTATAACGGTAGAGCGCGGCGAGGGTCGAGAGCAGGAACAACAACAGAATGCCCGGCGGCACCTGCACGGCCAGCGTCTGCCACCAGGATTCGGTTTCCGACTGGCGCTGATCCTGCCAGCCGGACAGGCAGGCGAGGGTCATGGCGTCGGCTGCAATTTCGGCTGGGCCGTCGGCGGGAATCGCTGCGTCAGGCGTGCCCCGGCAGATCGCCATAAAGCTGGCAAAATCCTCGCGCTGTT
>JANOMH010000409.1:0-5946 GCA_031420215.1 Rhodobacterales bacterium
TGACCGGGACCGGCACCATTTTCGTGGCCACGGACAGTTCATTCATCAGACTGTCATCGGCAATCATATGCACCAGCACGTCCTTTTTGTTACCTTTCGGAATCGCAGACTCGGCCAGCAGCCGTTTGACAAAATTGATCGACCGCAGGTCGGCCAACAGGCTGGCGTTAAAGCTGATTTCATTGATCCGGTTCTGGATCGACTGGCTGTCTTTGGGCAGTTCGGCGCGGTAAAGCGGGTTGATCTGCACGATCAGGATATCGTCGGGCAAGTGTTTCGCAAACAGCGGGAACAGCGCCGGGTTGCCGGTATAGCCGCCATCCCAATAGGCCTCGGTCTGACCCGTGACCGGATCGGTCATTTCGACAGCCTGGAAAAACGTCGGCAAACAGGCGCTGGCCATGATCGCCTCGGTGCTAATCTGGGTGCCGGTAAACACCCGGATCTTGCCAGAGCGGACATTGGTCGCACAGATATGCAGTTCCGGACCATCGGAATGGCAAACCGCATCAAAGGCGAACTTTTCCACGATCTTGCGCAAGGGGTTCTGCATGAACGGCCCTAGCGCATAGGGCGACAGGAATTCGGCGGTGATGTCCATCGCGGTAAAGATCGGGGAATATTCCAGCGCCTTGGCAATCATCGCGCTGGCGGGGGCAAGGGCGGTCAGCCAGTCGGCGGCGCGGGGGTCGGTGACGGCGCCGACCTCATGCCAAAGCCATTCCAGATTGGCGATGGCCCCGGCCCGGCCGCCCGTAATCATCCCGGCCTTTAACGCCGCCGCATTCAGCGCCCCGGCAGAGGTGCCGGAAATCGCGGCAATTTCAATGCCCGGATCGGCCAGCAGGGTTTCCAATACGCCCCAGGTGAACGCGCCATGCGCGCCGCCGCCTTGCAGGGCCAGGTTGATGCGCTTCATCGTGTAATCGCCCATACGGCCGACGAAACCACTTTCATAGCGCCGTCCAGCCACCGTCGACACTGATCGTGGTGCCAGTAATCTGGTCCGCCGCCGCAGAGCACAGGAATACCGTGGTGCCGCCCAATTGCTCGACCGTGGCGAACTCTTTGGAGGGCTGACGGTCCAGCATGACCTCGCGGATCACAGTTTCACGGTCCATATTGTGGGCTTTCATCTGATCGGGGATCTGCGCCTCGACCAGCGGGGTCAGGACATAGCCGGGGCAGATTGCATTGGCAGTGATGTGCTGGCCCGCCGTTTCCAGTGCGGTGGTCTTGGTCAGCCCAACCAGCCCGTGCTTGGCCGCGATATAAGCGGATTTGAATGGGCTAGCAGTCAGGCCGTGGGCAGAGGCGATATTCACCACCCTGCCCCAGCCTGCGGCGCGCATCAGCGGCAAGGCCAGTGCGGTGGTGTGAAAGGCCGAGGACAGGTTGATCGCGATGATCGCGTCCCATTTTTCCGGCGGGAATGTATCGATCGGGGCGACATGCTGAATGCCGGCATTATTCACCAGAATATCACATTGACCCGCCTTGGTGACCAAGGCGCGGGCCTGATCGGGTTTGGACAGGTCGGCCTGAATATAGCGGACCGGCACTTTGAATTCGGTGGCCATCGCGCTGGCCAAGGCGTGATCTTCGGGCGAATCGGTGAACGAGTTCAGCACGATCCCCGCCCCGGCCCCGGCCAGGGCGCGGGCGATGCCCAGACCGATGCCTGAATTTGATCCGGTGATGATCGCGGTTTTACCTGACAAAGACATGGGGTGCTCCTGAT
This sequence comes from Rhodobacterales bacterium, assembly GCA_031420215.1. Taxonomy (GTDB): domain Bacteria; phylum Pseudomonadota; class Alphaproteobacteria; order Rhodobacterales; family Rhodobacteraceae; genus JANOMH01. Next base: position 1,742 of record JANOMH010000409.1, read on the forward strand.
GTTGTTACGGCACAGTGTATATGCTGCAACTGCGAAAGGAATGCCCAAGTGCCCTGCGGCATCGAGACGTGACCCGTCAAACGAAAAAAACGCCCGCGCAAGGCGGGCGTTAAGTTATTGAGGCAGGTTTCATACAGGCAAGAAACCTATCGAGCAGTAAGGTCTTTATAAGCATTGTCGCGCCCATGGCCAAGCTAAAAGTTTGAAGTTGTTCACAATGGGGTCTAGGCTTGGACCCAACAAACAAACGAGCCAGAGGGATTGTCACCGAAATGAACCCAGAGTTTTTCCTTAAACTACGTGGACTTGCGCTTGGCGCACTGGTCGGCTTGGCCGGGCACGGTGCCAGCGCTGAGCAACAATTCGCCATAGCTATGTATGGGGAACCTGCCCTTCCACCTGATTTTGTGGCCCTGCCCTATGCCAATGTCGACGCCCCCTATGGCGGGCGGGTGGTCACAGCCGAAGTTGGCACCTTTGACAGCCTCAATCCTTTTATCCAAAAGGGCTCTGTGCCGTGGCAGTTGTCGTCTCTGGTTGCCGAAAGTTTAATGGGCCGGTCGCTGGACGAACCCTTCACACTTTACGGGCTTTTGGCCGAATCGGTCGAGACCGGGCCGAATCGGGAGTGGGTGGAGTTCACTCTGCGGCCCGCGGCGGCGTTCTCGGATGGATCACCGGTGACGGTGGATGATGTGATCTGGTCTTTCCAGACGTTGGGGACATTGGGGCATGGCCGTTATGCCGGATTCTGGGGGAAAGTGGCCAGTATCGAGGCGACGGGCGCGCGGTCCGTCAGGATCACCTTTAACGAGGCCGACCGGGAACTTGTCATGTTGGCGGGCCTGCGACCGATTCTGCAAAAGGCGATGTGGGACGGTCTGGATTTCGCCGAAAGCGGGATTGACACCATTCCGATCACCTCTGGCCCCTATGTGATCGACAGTTACGAGGCCGGGCGCTTTGTCGTGCTGAAACGCAACCCGGACTACTGGGGTCGCGATGTGCCATTCCGGCGCGGCACCAATGTGATCGACGAGGTCCGGATGGACTTTTACGCCGATGAAACGGCGGCGTTTGAGGCGTTCAAGGTGGGTGACAGCACGCTGACCCGCGAAACCAATGTGGCGCGCTGGGACAGCCAGTATGATTTCCCGCTGGTCCAATCCGGTGATGTAGTGCTGGACGTGATCCCGCATTCGCGACCCTCGGGCATGACCGGCTTTGTGATGAACACAAGGCAGCCGGTTTTTGCCGATTGGCAGGCGCGAGAGGCGATGCTTGAGGCGTTCAATTTCGAGTTTATCAATGACGCGATGACGGGTGGGGCACAGCCGCGCATCAGCTCGTATTTCTCGAACTCACCCTTGGCGATGACCGCTGGCCCGGCGGAAGGCCGCGTGCTGGAAATGCTGCAGCCCTATGCCGCCGATTTGTTACCCGGCGCGATTGACGGCTATGCCTTGCCGGTCAGTGACGGGACCGAGCGTAATCGTGACGGGATCGCCGCCGCCATTGATCTGCTGGCCCAGGCCGGCTGGACGGTGCAGGACGGCGTGATGAAGAATGCAGCAGGCGAGCCCTTTGCCTTTGAGATCCTGTTGCAATCTGGGTCGTCCGAGAATCAGTCGATCATCGACATGTTCGTGGAATCCCTGTCCCGCCTTGGGATCACTGCGACTGTGACCAATGTCGATGCGGCCCAGTACAAGGAGCGCACCGACGCCTATGATTTCGACATGACCTATTACCGGCGCGCGCTGACCCTGAGCCCTGGCAACGAGCAGAACCTGTATTGGGGCTCGGCGCAGGCCGAAGATGTCGGCGGGCGCAATCTGATGGGGGTCAAATCGCCGGCGATTGACGGGCTGATCAATCTGTTGCTCACCTCGACCGATCAGTCCGATTTTGTGGCGGCCACGCAGGCGCTTGACCGGGCCCTGACCACCGGGCGCTATGTGATCCCGATCTATCAATGGAATGTCGCCCGGATTGCGCATAGCAAGAACCTGCACTACCCGGAACGCCTGCCACTGTTCGGCGACTGGCCGGGCTGGCAGCCGGATGTCTGGTGGTATCAGGAATGAGGATCGCGTTGGTTCTGGGTCTGGTTGTGCTGACGGCACTGTCTGCCTGCACCCCGGTGCGGATGGTCGGCAATGCCGCCATCGGGGCCGGAAAGGTTGTGCTGGGGGCGGCGGACGCGGTCATTTGACGGCGGCTTTTGCCGGGGGCATGGGTGCCTCCGGCGGGAGTATTTTTGCGACAAAGATGACAAAGGGTTCCCATGGTTAAACTTGATATCCTGTCCGATCCGATCTGCCCGTGGTGCTATATTGGCAAGACCAATCTGGACCGGGCATTGGAACGCGCGGCTGACCATCCGTTTGATATCGAATGGCATCCGTTCCAGCTTAACCCCGAGATGCCGCCCGAAGGCGCGGATCGGCGCAGCTATCTGGCGGCCCGGTTGGGCGGTCAGGCACAATCTAACGCGGCGCATTTGCGCCTTGATGAGATGGGCAAAGCTGCCGGGATCAGTTTCAATTTCGACGTCATGACCCGGATCCCCAACACGATGAATGCCCATCGGCTGATCCACTGGGCCGGGATCGAGGGGCGGCAGTCGTTGGTGGTCAGCGCCCTGTTCCGGGCCAATTTCAGTGAGGGCCGCGATATTGGCGATGCCGAAGTGCTGGCCGATATTGCCGACAGTGCCGGCATGGACGGCGCCGTTGTGGCACGGTTGCTGGCCACGGACGCGGATATTGCCGAGATCAGGGCCCGCGATGCCCACAGCCGCGAAATGGGGATCACGGCCGTGCCCACATTCATCGTCGACCACCGCCACGCTGTTCCGGGCGCGCAACCGCCCGAGATGTGGGACAAGGTGATTGCCGATATCAAGGCCCAGACGGCCGGGGGCTGATCAGCGCAGGGCGATGATTGCCACCTGCATCGTGTAATCGCCGCGCGTGATCGTGTAAGGCACGGGGTCTTGCGCCCGGTTGCCGATCCCGGGTCGGGCCAAGGCTGCGGCAGGATCGTCGGTGATGATCACAAATGGCCCTTGGGGCAAGGTATCCGCCGACTGGATCAAACCGGGCGCAACCAGCGCCAGATTTCCGGCAATCCAGATTGGCGCGTCAAGGATCGTTGTGGTGCCCGGCGCGATCCGGTTCACCTCGGCCAGCAGCGCCGGAAAGTCAGCGGCCCGATAGCCCGGATTGCGCAACGACGCATAGGGCAGGCCCAGCATGGCCACGATCCACAAGGCGCCGACCAAGCCGGTCAGTTGGAACTGATGGCGCGGCTTTAGGTGCGTCCACAGCCCGATGACTGCAACGGGAACCAATGGCCAGGCCAAGGGCAAAAGCCACCGATCCTTGACCGCAGTCCCCCCCGCCACAAACAGCCCCACTGCCAGCATGGCCAAAGCGGCCAGTGCCCCCAGTGCGATGAACCGCGCCAGGGGCGGCAGGGTCATGGGGTGGCTTCGGTCCCGCCGCAGGGCAAATATCCCCAGCACGACGATGGCCAATGCCCAGAACGCCAGCAACGCCCCGATAAATGCCCCTGCCCCGGTCAGCCGCGCGGTGACCGGACCCATCTTGCCCAGCCCCAGCTTATACACACTGCCCCCTGCTATCTCTGGATGAGCGACAATCCAAACCGCCGCCGGGGATATGAAAGCGAGCGCAAGGCCAATTGCGACCAGCAGCCGCAGCGGTTGTAGCCGGAACCCGGAGGCCAAAGCGGCGGCCAGCAGTCCAAGCGGCAGAATGCCGAAGTTATACTTGGACAGGCACCCAAATCCGACCACCAGTCCCAGACCGAGGTAATCGCGCCAGCGGGACTTGGTCAGCACTGCCCAGAAGCTGAGCAACAGCAGCACCGCCATTGCCAGCACCAGCACCGAATGGGTCAGGGCACGCTGCGCCTCCCACGAGATCTGCGGCAACAGGGACAGCGACAGGGTGGCAACACCCGCCAGATGCGGGGCCACTGCCTGTTTCAACAAGGTAAACACGCCAACCATGATCCCTGACAGCAGCACTGCCTTGAGCAGGGCCAGCGCCAGCAACCCCTCGCCGAAAATCTGGAAAAACCCCCATTGCAGCCAGAAATACAGCGGCGGCTGGGCGCTGTATCCCAAGGCAAGGGCCCGGGCATGGAACAAGGCCTCGGCCTCATCCAGTTCCAGT
>JANOMH010000410.1:0-3386 GCA_031420215.1 Rhodobacterales bacterium
GTGGCGGCAAGCGTCAGCGGGGCGGGCTGGCAGACCGCGATCACATGCAGGTCTGGCCCCAGATGACGCATGAAGTCAACCAGATAGAGCGTATAATCCTCGACATCGAACTTGCCTGCGCTGACCGGAATGTCACGCGCATTGTGCCAGTCGGTGATGAACACCTCGCAATCGGGCAGCAGGCTGATCACGGTCTTGCGCAGCAAGGTCGCATAGTGCCCGGACATCGGGGCGACCAGCAGCACCCGGCGGGTGCGCGGGGTGCGGCCCGGCACTTTGAAATGGATCAGATTGCCAAACGGCTTTTCGACCAGGGTCATCACCCGGACCGTATGATCTTTGCCATCCTCGACCGTGACCGACGGAATGCCCCAGTCCGGTTTGGTGACCATCCGGGCAAAGCTGCGTTCGGTGACCTGACCCCAGGCCTTGGTCCATTCGACCATCGGATTGGTGGTCAGCGCCATCGCCGGATAGGACCCGAATGCCTGCATTGTCGCCCCCCACCACTGGTTGGTGTTGCGCATGCTTTCCATCAGGTCATAGGTCATCATATACTTCACGAGAAGACACTCCGGGCTTCAGGCGCGGCGGGATCGATTCGGTCGGGTTGTTGCATTTAGTCGGGGCCGCGCGGCCAGACAAATGCTGCACCTGCAAAGTAGGGCGATTATGTTACCATGACAACAAATCATTTCGATGACGTCACCACCCCTGTGGACCCGGCCGAAAGCTTGCAAAAACTTGAGGCAAATCTGTCGCATCTTGATGCGCTGACCAAACGGCTGACCGCTGTCATGGCGCACCGGCGCGAAGTGCCCAAGGCGCTGCAGGGCCCCGGTCAGGACCTGTATGCCAAGGCGGCGGGGGCCTATCTGACCGAAATGGTCCAAAATCCGGCGAAAATCTGGGAACAGCAGATCGGGTTCTGGGGCAAGACTGTCAAACATTACATCGAGGCCAGTCAGGTCCTGGCAAAGGGAGAGTTGACCGCCCCGCCCGACTCTGGCCCCAAAGACCGGCGCTTTTCCAACCCCTTATGGGACACCCATCCCTATTTCAACTTTATCAAACAGCAATATCTGATGAATGCCGAAGCGGTGCAATCCGCCGTGGCCGGTCTGGAAGGCATCGAGGGCCGCGAGAAAAAGCGGCTGGAGTATTTTTCGCGGCAGATCGTCGATATGCTGGCCCCGACCAATTTTCTGGGCACAAATCCCGACGCGCTGGAGCGGGCCGTGGCCACCGAGGGGCAAAGCCTGATCGACGGGATGGAAAACCTGATTGCCGATCTGGAACGTAACGACGGCGATCTGGTCGTTACACTTTCGGACAAAGAAGCGTTTCATGTGGGCCAGAATCTGGCCACTACCCCCGGCGATGTGGTGTTTCGCAATGAATTGTTCGAGCTGATCCAGTATCGGCCCACAACCGAGTCGGTGCACGAGACCCCGCTGATCATCTTTCCGCCATGGATCAACAAATTCTATGTGCTTGATCTGAAACCGCAAAACAGCCTGATCAAATGGATCGTCGATCAGGGGTTTACGCTGTTTGTCGTCAGCTGGGTCAACCCCGGCCCCAGCTACCGTGACACCACAATGACCGACTATGTCGAAAACGGCTTTCTGGCCGCGTTTGAACAGGTCAAGGCGATCTGCAATGTCCCACAGGTCAATGTCGTGGGCTATTGCATCGCGGGCACCACCTTGTCGCTGACATTGGCGCTGCTGGCCAAGCGCAAACAGAACCCGGTCAATGCCGCAACCCTGTTCACCACGCTCACCGACTTTTCCGATCCGGGCGAGGTTGAGGTGTTTCTGGACAATGATTTTGTCGATGGGATCGAAGCCGAAAGCATGTCCAAGGGCGTGCTGGATTCGTATTATATGTCGCAGACGTTCAGCTATTTGCGCAGTAATGACCTGATCTATCAGCCCGCAATCAAAAGCTACATGCTGGGGAAAACTCCGCCTGCCTTTGACTTGCTGTATTGGAATGGCGACGGCACCAACCTGCCCGCGACGATGGCCGTGCAATACCTGCGGGGCCTGTGCCAGAATGACCTTTTCGCCACCACAGGCTTTGAAATTGCAGGGCAAAAGCTGCGCCTGTCAGACGTGAAAACCCCGATTTGCGCCATTGCCTGCGAGACGGATCATATCGCGGGCTGGCAGTCGAGCTATAAGGGCGTCCAACAGATGGGGTCCACGGACAAGACCTTTATCCTGTCTGAAAGCGGCCATATCGCAGGCATCGTCAACCCGCCGACCAAGAATAAATACGGGCATTGGACCAACCCGGATCTGTCCCTGCCCGCAGAGGAATGGCAAGATAGCGGCGACAAGACGGCGGGGTCGTGGTGGCCGCGCTGGCGGGCTTGGCTGGGGGCGCGGTCTGGTGAGCAAATCAAGGCGCGGATACCGGGCGATTCGGCGCATCCGGTTCTGTGTGCCGCCCCCGGCACCTATGTCACAGCGCCGCCCACTGCCTGACTTTCCCCTAAGTCACTGATTTTGTGCTGTCGCAAAAAATTCACGCTGCAACGCAGAAAAAAGCTTGAATTGCTGCAGTGCAGCATGTATGTGTCTGTCATCAGAACCCCGGCGGGTGTTGGACCCGCACTAACCCGAAAGGTTACTCCGATGGCCACCAAGACCCAAGACTACACCGCGATCTTCAAAGACATGCTGGGCGCATTCCCGGTTGACACCAAAGCCTTTGAAGGCGGGTTCAAATCCTCGACCGCCCTGGTCGAAAAAATGTCGAACGTCGCTCTGGACGCAGCCGGCAAATCCACCGACCTGACCGCCAAATGGGCGCAGGACACGCTGGCCAAGCTGACCGCCGCCACCAAAGCCAAGGCAGAACCGGCTGACTACGCCAAAGCCATGACCGATTTCCTGACCGCCAGCGCCGAAGCTGCTGCCGAGCACATGGCTGCTTTCGCCGAGATCGCGAAAAAAGTGCAGACCGAGACGCTGGAACTGGTGATGGCCGCTGGCAAAGACCTGTCCGAAGACGTGAGTGCCGCTGCCAAGAAAGCAACTGCCGACGCCACCGCCGCTGCCAAGAAAATCACTGACGACGTGACCGAAGCGACCAAAAAGTCTGCCGCAGACGTAGGCTATGCTGCACGGAAAGTCGCGGCTCAGTAAATTTGCGAGGAACCCGAACCCAACAGACCTGAAGTCTGCGGGAATTCGGACCGGTAACAAAGAGTGGCGCGTTGCATCATGCAGCGCGCCCTTTCTTTTTGTGCAACAGCGGCGTAGAGTTTTTGCAACTGCATTGTAAACCGGGGGAATGCCGATGGCCGACACTGCCAAGCCGCTACTGATCAAGCGCTACGCCAGCCGCCGCCTCTATAACACCGAGACCAGCGA
>JANOMH010000411.1:0-1977 GCA_031420215.1 Rhodobacterales bacterium
GCGAATTTCGCTTTGTCGATCGGGGATAGTTCTCCGCTCATGTTCTGGCCCTTGTCATTTGCGCCCGCGCAACTTTGGCCTGTTATAGGAAACATGGCCGCCCTCGGCGAGAGAGAAATGTGCGGCAGACCATATTCGGCCGGGGTCGGCCCATTGCCCGAAACCGAATCCCTTGCTTGACGGGCCGCGAGACCTGTTCTAGCTTGCGAATAGTTATCATTCGCAGGACTTCCATTGTGACCCACAACTCCGCCCCCGACCGATTCAGCCTGCAGGCTCTGTCAGCGGTACAGGCCGGCCCCGCAGCATGGCGACAGGCGCGCGGGGAAGCGGCGTTAAGTGACGTGCATGGCTCGGTCCGCGTGCCTGCTGGCACATGGCGGCGGGCGGCGGCATTCTTTGGCCCCGGCTATATGGTCGCGGTGGGCTATATGGACCCGGGCAATTGGGCCACATCGCTGGCCGGTGGGTCAAAGTTTGGCTATACCCTGCTGGTCGTCGCGTTGGTCTCCAACATCATGGCCATCGTGTTGCAGTCGCTGTGCGCAAGGCTGGCCATCGGCACCGGGCGCGATCTGGCCCAGGCCTGCCGGGATGCGTTTCCGCGCTGGATCAGTCTTCCGCTCTGGGTCATGGCCGAACTGGCGATCATAGCCACCGACATTGCCGAGGTGATCGGCACTGCCATCGGGTTGAACCTGCTGTTCGGCATTCCGCTAGAGATTGGGGTCGTGATCACCGCGCTGGATGTATTCCTGATCCTGTGGCTGCAAACCAAAGGCTTTCGCTGGCTTGAGGCATTCATCATCACCTTGCTCGGGGTTATTGCCGTCTGTTTCGGCCTGCAGATTGCCATGGCAGACCCGGAATGGGGGCAAGTCATCCTTGGCTTTGCCCCCACCGTGGACATCGTGACCAACCCCGAAATGCTGTATCTGGCGCTTGGCATTCTGGGGGCCACGGTGATGCCGCATAACCTGTATCTGCACTCGGCCATCGTCCAAACCCGGAAATACGGCAAAACCCTGCCCGAACAACGCTTTGCCCTGAAATGGGCGACGATCGACAGCACCGTGGCCTTGACCTTTGCTTTGGCGATCAATGCCTCGATCCTGATTCTGGCCGCCGCCAGTTTTCACGGCACCGGCCAGACCGAGGTGGCCGACCTGAGCGACGCGCATCAATTGCTCGGGCCTTTGCTGGGCTCGGCTATCGCGCCGTCTTTGTTCGCGGTGGCCCTGCTGGCTTGCGGGCTGAATTCGACCGTGACAGCCACCCTGGCCGGGCAAGCGGTGATGGAGGGGTTCTTGCGGATGCGCCTGCCGCCGTGGTTCCGCCGCCTGATCACCCGGTCGCTGGCAATCATTCCCGCCGCCGGGGTGACGATCCTGTATGGCAGCGCCGAAACCGGCAAGTTGCTGGTGCTGACCCAGGTGGTCCTGTCGTTGCAGTTAAGCTTTGCTGTGGTCCCATTGGTCATGTTCACCACGAACAAGGCCAAGATGGGGGCCCTGGTTGCCCCGCTATGGCTGGGCCTGTTCGCCGGGGTCATTGCCGCAGTGATCGTGGCGCTGAACCTGAAACTGCTGTGGGATTTTGTTATTTGAGGCGGCGCAAAAACCTTTGCTGAAATTCTTGTTCAGACACCGAAAAGTGTGTTCTGCTCGTCAATGATGCCGTGCAATAACCCTCCCACCTTGTGAAAACTTGGCAGCAGTCAGGATTGATCTTACTGATCTGCTAGTGTTCGCCACCTGACAAAAGGTTCCTGTGCGCCAAGCGCCATCAGTGACCAAGGTCAGCTGTGCGGACGAAGCTGCCGTTGACCTGCCTCTGCGGACACAGGGCAGCGCCTGACCGCCGGGTGGGCGCAGCAATGCCAGTTCTGCAGAGCTTTATGGTGCCGCCACTGCTGTAGATATTCTAGATACCGCTGCTACAGGAGCGCCTGCCCGTGGGGGGTGATGAGCGACCAGA
>JANOMH010000412.1:0-10441 GCA_031420215.1 Rhodobacterales bacterium
ATGCCATGGCCCACATCGGCCCAGCCATCCTCGTCCCGGTTCTGGCCGTCGGGGGCGATGTCTTTGACATGCACAGCCTTGATCTGTTTGGCATATTTGCCGATCCATGCAATCGGATCGTGGCCCGCGACCCGGACCCAACCCAGGTCCAGTTCCAGATCAACACCCGCCGCCGCGATCAGGTCCAGCGGGGTTTCGCCGCCGCCCAAGTCAAGCAGTTCAAAGTCGTGATTGTGCCAGCCAAAGCCAAAGCCGGCATCGGTGATCGGTTTGCCCATCTTGGCCAGCCTGGCCCCAAAAGCGGCCCAACCCGCCGCATCGGTCGGGCGTAGATCGGCGACAATATGAGGCACAAACACACTTTTCATGCCCAAAGCTTTTGCCGTGGCGATAGTCTTTGCCGGGTCACTTTCGACCATATCAATGCCGAAATGGCCGGTCGTCATGGTCAGCCCAGCCGCGTCGAGCGCTGCTTTCAATGCCGGGACATCGCCATAAAGCCCCCCATACCCCTCGACCTCGGTATAGCCCGCCTTGGACAGCATCGCCAAAGTGTCCGCCAGCGGCGGAAAGTTGCGGGAGCAATAAAGCTGGTAAGCGATTGACATGGTTTTGTCCTTTGTCGTTAGGCCGTGGTGGCTGTGTAGAGGTCGCGCAGGGTGAAGACCGGGGTTCCGCCCGGTTCCTGCGGGGTAAAAGTGATTGTCGCCAGAGAACCGGGGAACAGGTGAAACGCATTGTCGCTGAACCGCCCTGGCTGGTCCGATTCGACGCTGACATAATGGGCTAAAGCCGTGGCGCTGATCGTCAGGGTCCAGACGCCGTTGGTTTGGGTGGCTGTCTGCGTCAGGCCGGATGGGGCAAGATCGTAGGTCTTATACGGCTTGGGCGCAAATACATCGCCCGACCGGGTGCCGTCAGTGCCCACATAGGTAAAGGCCAGCATTTCATCAGCGCCAACAGCATCCCGCGGCACGGTCAACAGCACCGCGCCATCGCCCCCGACGAGCGCACTGCCCTTGCCGATTTCCCGCGTTTCGCCAGCCATAGTCACGGCAAGCGCTGTCACGCTGATCGTCACGGGGTCAGCCAGATCGTTGATGCCGCGCAATTCGAACCCGTCCGCCACCGGAACGCCGGTCACGAAAACCGGCGCGAAAAAGTCGCGGGCCATGTGGTGCATCAGCTTCCAGCCGCCGCCATGGTCCAGCGACGCCCAGGAACAGACCGGCCAGGTGTCGTTTAACTGCCAGATCAGCGTGCCCATGCAATGCGGCTTCAGGCTGCGCCAATGGGTGACGGCGGTCTTGATCGCAAGGCCCTGCTGGACTTGGGACAAGTAAACGAAATCCTCGAACTTTTGCGGCCAGCGGAAATAGCGGAACATGGTTTCCGCGATCCGGGCATTGCCGCCGGCGTTTTTCTGATGCGATTCAAGGACCGGGGCGGCGATGTTGAAATCTTTGGGGTCGGCAAACCGCCGGATCACGTCCATCGACGGATAGCTTTGGAACCCGAATTCCGAACAGAACCGGGGCGACACATCGCGATAGTGGTCGAAATCCCGGCCCTCGTGCCAGACCGACCAGAAATGCATGTCGCCCTTGCTGTCGTCATGCCAGGCGTCGCCGAAATCCATCGGGCCGGGGGAGGGGCTGGACGGCCACCAGACCGCCCCCGGCACGGCGGCCTTCAGCGCTTGTTCGATGGTCCGGTTCAGCCGGTCGTATCCCACAAGGTATTGGTCGCGGTTGGACCGGGTTTCGGGGAACCACGTCAGCGCCCCGATCAACTCGTTATCACCACACCAGACCGCCAGACAGGCATGGTGATGCAGGCGCAGCGCCTGTTCGGTAGCCTCGATCGCTACATCGGCCAGGAATGTTTCGTCCGCCGGGTAAATATGGCAGGAAAACATGAAATCCTGCCAGACCATCAGGCCCAGTTCGTCGCACAGATCGTAGAACCATGTGGGCTCATACCGGCCACCGCCCCAGACGCGGATCATGCTCATGTTCGCATCAACGGCCGATTGCAGCAGGTCGCGGGTTTTTTCCACTGTGATCCGGCCCGCCAAGGCATCAGCGGGAATCCAGTTCGCCCCTTTGGCAAACACATCGCGGCCATTGACCGCGAATTTGAACCCCAGCCCGGCGGCGTCCTTTGTTGTGATCAACTCCATCTGGCGCAAACCGATGCGGCGGTGTTCGACCTGGGTGCCCAAGGTCACGGTAAGATCATGCAAAGGTTGTGCGCCCTGACCTGCGGGCCACCACAGGGCCGGATTGTCGATGATCAGATCGGCCTTGGCCCTGCCATCGATGACCTTGGCCCTTGCGGTCTGGCCGCCCAAAGCAAACTGAACCGCGTCCGCTTCACCCTCAATAGCGGCGGTCACCGTCACAACCACGCGCCCCGCCTCATGCGTCTGCGCCACCAGAACCGATGCAATCCGGCCTGTCACCACAGGCTCCAGCCGCAAATCGCCATAGACCCCAAACGGAGCCAAGGCGATGTTCCAGTCCCAGCCGAAATCGCAGGAGGGTTTGCGCATCATGTTGCCATTGGGAATGGGCGTATTATTCGCGCTGAACGGCACGAAATAGCGTTGTGCGGCTTGGCGACGGGCCGCTTCGGTGACCAGATTGGGGAACGCAATCTCGATGTCGTTCTGGCCAAGTTCCAGCACGCCCGACAGGTCTACCCGGTACGAGCGGAACATATTGTCGGCACTCAGGACCAGCTTCCCGTTCACCCGGACCTGCGCAAGCGTGTCCAGCATTGACAGGACCAGCACCAGATCGGTGCGGTCAAGGGTAAAGCTCCGGGTCATCACCCAGTCGTGGTCAGACACCCAGCGGCAGTCATATTCGTTGCGGCCCCAATAGGGATCGGGGATTATGCCTGCTGCATGAAGGGCAGTAATATTATCACCGGGCAGTGTGATCTCACAGGAATGGTCGCCCTTGGCATCCGCCAAAGACCACTGCCCGCCAAGGTCATAGCTTTCCTCATTCAAAGCCTGACCTCGGTTTTCTTGTCGAACAGCGATGCGCGGGACGGATCAATGCCGAGGGTCAGCGGCTGACCCAGGGTCACACGGGCCTGTCCATCCATTCGCACCCGGATCGGCTCGTCGGCAAGTCTGGTCCAAACGAGTGTATCCGACCCCATCGGTTCGACGAGTTCCACCGTCGTCTCGATCTTGACCGGCGTGTTATGCACCAATTCTCCGGTGACAATATGCTCTGGCCGGATACCAATCGTCGCGAGGCCATCCGACACCTGCGGCGCGGCATAGGCATAGCCCACCATCGGCAATTTCAGGGTGCCTTTGGTGAATGTGCCACCCTCCAACAGGCCGTCGATAAAGTTCATCGACGGCGAGCCAATGAAATCGGCCACATACTTGTTCATCGGCTTGTTATAGATCTCGTCCGGGGTGCCCAACTGCATGATATTGCCGGATTTCATGACGGCGATCCGGTCGGCCAGGGTCATCGCTTCGATCTGATCATGGGTGACATAGATCATGGTGTTTTCAAGTTGCTGGTGCAGGCGCTTGATTTCAACGCGCAAATCGGCGCGTAGTTTGGCGTCAAGGTTCGACAGGGGTTCGTCAAACAGGAACACATCCACATCACGAACCAAAGCCCGGCCAATGGCAACGCGCTGGCGCTGACCACCCGATAATGCGCCGGGTTTGCGCTGCAACAGCGGCTCGATCTGCAGGATTTCGGCGGCGCGGGCGATGCGCTTTTTAATCTCGGCCTTTGGCACCTTGGCGTTTTTCAGGCCAAAGGAAAGATTGCCCTCGACCGTCATCTGCGGGTACAGCGCATAGCTTTGAAACACCATGCCGATACCACGCTCTGACGGTTCTTTCCAGGTCACATTCTTGCCCTTGATGAAAATCTGGCCATCGCTGATTTCCAGCAGCCCGGCAATACAGTTCAGCAAGGTGGATTTGCCGCAACCCGACGAGCCGAGCAGCACCAGAAACTCGCCCTCGCCGATATCAAGGTTGAGCTTGTTCAGCACCTTGACCGCGCCGAAGTTGAGTTCGAGATCCTTGATCTGGACCGAATAGGCAGGAGTGTTCATGTTGATCAGCCTTTGACCGCGCCGGCCGCAATGCCGCGCACGAAAAGTTTGCCAGAGATGAAATAGATGGTCAGGGGCACAAGGCCGGTCAGCAATGTGGCCGCCATGTTGACGTTGTATTCCTTGACCCCCTGCACCGAGTTCACGATGTTGTTCAGCTGCACGGTCATCGGGTACAGTTCGTTAGAACTGTAGATGACGCCGAACAGGAAATCGTTCCAGATTCCGGTGACCTGAAGGATGATCGCCACCACAAAGATCGGCAGGGACATCGGCAACATGATCCCGAAATATATCCGCCAGAACCCGGCGCCATCAACCCGGGCGGCCTTGAACAACTCTTCTGGCACTGATGTGAAATAGTTCCGGAACAGCAGGGTCAGGATCGGCATGCCAAAGATGGTATGCACCAGAATCAGGCCCCACAGCGACCCAAACAGCCCGATTTTGCCCAGGATGATGGCAATGGGGTAGATCATGACCTGATAGGGGATGAAGGCTCCCAGGATCAGGATGGTAAAAAACACCTCAGACCCTTTGAACTTCCAGTTGGCCAGCGCATAGCCGTTCACCGACGCCACGGCGATCGACACGATGACCGAAGGAACAGTGATGTAAACCGAATTCATGAACCCCCGGCTAAGTCCATCGCAGTTGATGCCGGTGCAGGCCTCTGACCACGCCTTGACCCACGGGGCAAAGGTGATTTCCAGCGGTGGGGAAAAGATATTGCCCATCCGAACCTCTGGCATGCCTTTCAGCGAGGTCACAATCATCACATAGAGCGGGATCAGGTAGTAGATCGCGATAAAGATCAGCGTGCCATACAGCATGATATTGGTGCTGGAGAATACCTTTTTGGGCTTGGCCCCGCGTGGCACGACGGCTGCACCTGCGGCAGTGTTGGTCATGTCAGCCATGCTTTTTTCTCCCGAATTCAAGATAGGCCCATGGGATCAGAATGATCACGACCGACAGCAGCATCATCGACGACGCGGCAAACCCCTGCCCCAGGTTCTGTGCCCCGAACAAATGCTGCATGACGTAAATCGCAGGCATATCCGACGCGAGCCCCGGCCCCCCCGAAGTTTGCGCGATCACCAGATCGTAAACCTTGATGATCCCCGATGCGATCAGCACCAGCGAGGTGATGAACACCGGGCGCATCATCGGAATGATGATCTGGATGTAGGTTTTCCAGGTCGGAATCCCGTCAACCCGGGACGCTTTCCAGATGTCTTCGTCGATGCCACGCAAACCGGCCAGCATGATGCACATGATCAGGCCGGTTCCCTGCCACAGTCCGGCAATCAGGATGCCGTAGATGACATAGGTGGCGTCATAGAGCGGGTCAAAGGTAAAACTGGTCCAACCCAAAGTACGGACCACTTTCTGCACCCCGTATTCGGGGTTCAGGATCCACTGCCATGCCAACCCGGTCACGAAGAATGACAAGGCAAAGGGATAGAGGAATATGGTCCGGAATGCATCTTCGCCGCGCACTTTCCGGTCCAGCAGCGTGGCCAGGAAAAATCCGATGGCCAGCGTGAAAATCCCCGAAAAAAAGCCAAAAATGCCAAGGTTGGTGATGGCCCCAAGCCAACGGTCCGATGTCCAAAGCCGTTCATATTGGTCCAGCCCGACGAAATCCAGCCGGGGCAACATGCCTGATTTGGTAAAGGAATAGACGACAGTCCAGACTGTGCAGCCGACAAAGATGATCAGCGCGGTGGCGACCATCGGGATTGAAGCGATCTTGGAATTGAAATTTCGGAACAAGTGACTGGGCCGCCTTGCGGCAGGCGCGCGCACTGATGCACTGCCGGTCTTGTTGGTTTCGGCCACAGCCATACGCGGTTCCCCCTTGTAGCGATGGTTAGGGCCGCGTCTGTTCAGACGCGGCCCCGTCAGTCGATCAGACCAAAGTTTAGTCTGCGCTGCCGATGATAGCTGCGTAAGCCGCCTGCGCGTCAGCAGCGGACATGTCGGTCGACCAGAACTGGGTCAACAGGTCGTTGATCTGCTGGGTTGTATCGGGGGACAACAACACGGTGCCAGCGGGCAGGATATTGCCAGCGGCAAGAATTGCCAGACCTTGACGGGTGCAATCGTTCACAGTGCCCATGTCAACGTCACCGCGGATCGGCAACGACCCTTTGGCCGCGTTGAACGACACTTGAACGGCCGGGGTTACCAGCAATGCGGCCAGTGCCTTTTGGGCAGCAGTCACTTCGGCATCATCCTGCACCGGGAAGTAGAAGGCGTCGCCACCAGCGTCCAGCACCTGTGTCACACCCAGACCGGGCAAGCAGGAATAGTCGGTGCCAGCAACCTGACCGGCCATCGCAAATTCGCCCTGGGCCCAGTCACCCATGATCTGCGCGCCAGCTTCGCCTGTGATGACAAGGTTGGTCGCCTGATTCCAGTCCTGCACGTTCGATCCGGCAGACCATGCACGAGCCTGTGCGGCAGCTTCGAAAACCTTGGCATATTCCGGACCGGCAGCCACTTCGGCATTCTTGTCACGGTTCACGGCAAGCCAGGATTCCTGACCGGCCAAGGCAATGGCCATGACGCCAAAGGCACCCGACTGCTGCCACGACTGGCCGCCCATCGCCAAAGGAATCTTGCCTGCTTCCATCAAAGCCGGGGCTGAGGCTGCGAATTCGTCCCAGTTGGTCGGAACCGGCAGGCCAGCATCGGTATAGGCCTTGTGGCTCAGCCACATCCACTGCCACGAGTGAATGTTAAGCGGCGCGCAATAGATCCGGCCTTCGAATGTGCAGGCGTCCAGCAACGACGGCGGATTGATGATGTCCTTCCAGCCTTCGGCTTCGGCTACGTCGGTCAGGTCAAGCAGCAGGCCAGCCTGAATCAGTTCTTCGGCTTGACGGCCATGGTTAAACTGAAACGCATCCATTGGGTCGCCGCCCAGAATCCGGCTGATCATGATCGGACGGGCGGTGTCGCCGCCGCCAGCAATTGCGCCATCAACCCAGACGTTACCGGTCGCGGTCCAGGCTTCTGCCAGCTTGGATACGGCATTGGCTTCACCGCCGGAAGTCCACCAATGTGTGACCTCAAGTTCAGTCGCATAAGCACCTGTCGCGCAGACCATTGCTGTCGCTGCGAGCAGCTTTGTTGTTAGTGTCACGATTATCTCCTCCCTGGTTCTAAATCGTTGTAGATTTTTCTATATCGATTTAGTTTAGTGATGCAAGTAATTTTGGACCGTCAGCGAGGGTTGTGAAGAAACAATCGGTCGCGGCGTTGAGAGGCTAGGCTGATCACAGTCAGTCTGGCAAGTGGGAATGGACAAAAGTGACGTCGTGACGGGGGCAAGAAAACTATCAGCAAGCCGGCAACTGCCGGATTTGACGCCCGAATTGCCGGGGAGCAAACCCACGCTCAAAACCATCTCGCGGTTAAGCGGGCTGGCGGTGCCAACCGTCTCGCGGGCGCTGTCGGATGCGCCAGACATCGGGGCAGAGACCAAAAAGCTGGTCCGCCGAATCGCCGACGAGATCGGCTATGTGCCGAATCGGGCCGGGGTCCGGCTGCGCACCGGGCGGACCAATGTGATCAGCCTCGTGCTGTCCACCGAGCATGACATGATGAACCACACCGCCCGGCTGATCTCGTCTCTGGCCGGGGCGTTGCGCGATACATCCTATCACCTGATCATGACCCCGTATTTTCCGGGCGAAGACCCGATGAAACCGATCCGCTACATCGTGGAAACCGGCTCTGCCGATGCGGTGATCTTTAACCAGACCCAACCCGAAGACCCGCGCGTTGCCTGGCTGATGGAGCGCGGCTTTCCTTTTGCCACCCACGGGCGGACAGATTGGGCCGACAAACACGCGTGGTTTGACTATGATAACACTGCGTTTGGCCGCATGGCGGTGCGGGGACTTGCCGCGCGCGGGCGACGCAATATCCTGCTGGTTGCCCCACCGATGATGCAGACCTATGCCCAACATATCGTCGAAAGTGCCCGAGATATGGCCCGGCTCGCTGGTGTGCAATTGTCCGAAAGTCAGGGGTATACCTCCGACAGCGGAAGCGAGATGGTGCGGGCCGGGGCAAGTGCCTCTCTGGCCGCAGATCCCACAATTGACGGCATCATCTGCTCTTCAACTTCAGCGGCCATGGCCGTCGTCGCCGCTCTCGAATCACGCGGCCTCAGACTGGGTCAGGACATCGACGTTTTCGCCAAAGAGGCGATTCCATTCCTGAACCTGTTCCGCCCGCAAATCTTGGCGCTGAAGGAAAACGTGGCGCAAGCTGGCGAGTTTCTGGCCCGTGCCGCCATTCAGGCCGTGCGCGAGCCGGATTTGCCCCCCTTACAGGGGCTTGACGTGCCCAGTGACCTTGGGTGACTTTGACCAATACCTCTGGCCCGGCCAGATAACCCAATCACAAAAGGCCCGATCATGCCCTCACAAATCAAAGGCCCCGGCATATTCCTTGCTCAGTTCGCAGGTGATGCCGCCCCCTTCAACACCTTGGAAGGGGTCACAAAATGGGCGGCTTCGCAGGGCTACAAGGGGGTCCAGATCCCAACCTTTGA
This sequence comes from Rhodobacterales bacterium, assembly GCA_031420215.1. GTDB lineage: Bacteria > Pseudomonadota > Alphaproteobacteria > Rhodobacterales > Rhodobacteraceae > JANOMH01. Next base: position 8,678 of record JANOMH010000412.1, read on the forward strand.
TGCCCGCTTGTTCGACCTGACCAAAGCCGCGGAAAGCGAGACCTATTGCGATGAGGTCAAGGGGATTTGCGCCGACGCAGGCGTGGAAATCACCGAACTGTCGACCCATTTGCAGGGCCAGCTTGTCGCTGTGAACCCGGCCTATGATCTGGCGTTCGACGCCTTTGCCCCTGCTGATTGCAAGGGCAACCCGGCCAAGCGGCAGGCCTGGGCGGTAGATCAGATGATGAAAGCCGCCGTTGCGTCGGAACGGCTCGGGCTAACCGCATCTGTCAGTTTCACCGGATCATTGGCATTCCCGTTCCTCTACCCATGGCCCGGCAGGCCCGCTGGCCTGATTGAGGAAACATTCGCCGAACTGGGCCGCCGCTGGACCCCGATTCTTGACCATTACGCCGAACGTGGCGTTGGCATCGGCTACGAGATTCACCCCGGCGAAGACGTGTTTGACGGGGCCACATTCGAAATGTTTGTCGATGCCTGCGGTGGCCATGTCGCCGCGATGATCAACTACGATCCGTCGCATTTTGTGCTGCAACAGCTGGATTATCTGGCTTTTATCGACTTGTATCACGACCGGATCAACGCATTTCACGTCAAGGACGCCGAGTTCAACCCAGACGGGCGGCAGGGGGTTTATTCCGGCTATCAGCCCTGGATCAACCGGGCCGGGCGGTTCCGGTCTTTAGGCGATGGACAGGTCGATTTCGGCGCGATCTTTTCCAAACTCACCCAATATGGTTATGACAGTTGGGCCGTGTTGGAATGGGAATGCTGCATCAAATCCCCTGAACAGGGGGCGGCTGAGGGGGCGCCGTTTATCGAGGCACATATGATCGAGGTGGCCACCCGCGCCTTTGACGACTTTGCTGCAGGCGAAAAAGATATGGGCGCGATCAAAAGGATGCTGGGGCTATGACTGAACCAAAAAATTTCAGCCGACTGAAACTGGGGATGGTCGGCGGCGGGCAAGGCGCGTTCATCGGGGCGGTCCACCGCATTGCCGCCCGGATCGACAATCGCTGGATGCTGGTGGCGGGGGCATTATCATCCGATCCCGCCCGTGCGGCAGCCTCTGCCGCCGAACTGGGTATCGCCCCTGACCGGACTTATGACAGCTATGAGACCATGGCCCGCAAAGAATCGCAACGGCCCGATGGGATCGATGCCGTGGCCATTGTGACGCCGAACCACATGCACGCAGGCCCGGCAGTAGCGTTCCTGCAAGCGGGAATTCATGTGATCTGCGACAAACCCCTGGCCGCAACGCAGGAACAGGCGGCGGCAATAGCCGAGGCTGTCAAATCCTCCCAGGCTGATTTCATTTTGACCCACAACTACACCGGTTATCCGCTGATCCGGCAGGCGCGGCAGATGGTGGCTGACGGAAAACTGGGGAACATCCGGGTCATTCAGGCTGAATATGCCCAGGATTGGCTGACCGAAAGCATCGAAGGCCCTGATCATAAACAGGCCGATTGGCGCACCGATCCTGCCCGGTCTGGCGGCGGGGGCGCGATTGGCGACATCGGCACGCATGCGTTCAATCTGCTCAGCTTCGTGACGGGGCTAAAGCCCGAAGCGCTGGCCGCCGACCTGCACAGCTTTGGTCCCGGTCGCCGGGTCGATGACAACGCACACATCATGCTGCGCTTTGCTGGCGGCGCGCGCGGCATGGTTTGGGCGTCGCAAGTGGCCCCCGGCAATGAAAACGGCCTGCGCCTGCGGATATATGGCGACAAGGGCGGGCTGGAATGGGGGCAG
>JANOMH010000413.1:0-5743 GCA_031420215.1 Rhodobacterales bacterium
GAAACCGCCGCTTCTACCAAGGCCACCCGATGCTTTTCGCGCTTGGCCACCGGCAGGCAATAGAAATGCGGGCGGATGCCACCGGCCAGAATGTGATTGCGGTTGATGATCAGGTGATGGGTGGTGATCGTGGCGGCCAGCCCGCGATGGGTGTCGCGGACATAGTCCACCGCATCCTGTGTGGTTACATGTTCCATCACGACCTTCAGATCAGGGGTCTTTCTGCGCAATGGTTTCAGCACCCGGTCGATGAACACCGCCTCGCGGTCGAAAATATCGACGTCCGGGTCGGTCACTTCGCCATGCACGCACAGGGGCATGCCAATTTCGGCCATTTTCTCCAGCACCGGGCGGACTTTGTCGAAATCGCGCACCCCGCTGGCCGAATTGGTCGTGGCCCCGGCGGGATAAAGTTTCACTGCCGTCGCAACCCCGGTGGCAAAGGCATGGGCCACATCCTCCGGATCGGTGGCTTCGGTCAGATACAGCGTCATCAGCGGCGTGAACTGTGCCCCGGCAGGCAGCGCCGCCAAGATCCGGTCGCGATACGCCAGGGCCTGCGCGGTTGTGGCCACTGGCGGCACAAGGTTCGGCATGACCAGCGCCCGGCCAAAATGCCGGGCGGTATCGGGCAAAACCGCAGCCAGCATTGCGCCGTCACGCAGGTGCAGATGCCAGTCATCCGGGCGATGGATCGTCAATCTGGTCAGGTTCTGGTCTTTCATGGCGTTTGGGTTACACCGGGTTTTCGGGACACACCATAGTCACTTGCACCAGAACCGGGCAGAGTGGATAAGTTACCAAACCCCGGTGCCACGGGGTTCGCAATCAAGGGGAACATTCATGCTGGGCTTTATCTGTGCCGTAATCGCCGGTTTTGCGGCGAAATATGCTGACGAGCCGCTGACCCGGCCCTTGGTGCGCGCGGCGCAGGGCAAAGTTGAGATTGAACCGGGTGAAGTGCGTCTGGTCAGCTTTATCATCGCCATGTTGCTTGCCGGAATCGCGGCGGAACTGCTGGACAGCGGTTCGATGTTCTGGCTGATCCTTGGCGGGGCCCTGGGCTATTTTGCCCTACGGCTGGTTAATGCGGTCAAAGTTATGCTGGAAGCGCGCGGTTGACGGTTTGCCAAAGCCAGGCCTATTCCGCCGCACTGATGCCTTGGTGCGCGGCAGCGGCGGTGTCTAACTCTTCCAATTTGCGCTTGTAAAAGTCGCTGTCGCGGGTCTTTTGACCCAAGATGCAGAGCCGGCGGACAAAGCCCGGTTTCCCGGCCATTTCGGCCTTTTTCAGCAGGCCGCGCATGTAGTTGGGATTGTTGCGCCTTGCCCGCCACAAGACGCCGAAACTGGCCAGAGTCAGATTGCCCTGCATCGCTTGCTCGATCACCGATCCGGTCAACCGCATCGCATCCAACACAACCTCGGGTCGCTGGCCCAACAACGGACAGCGCAGCAACGTGACATTGGGTCGCCGAAACAGGCCCGCATGCAAAGCATCCGGCGTAAACCCCGGATCGTACAGCACATAAGCACGCGCTGCGGCATCCAGCATATCAGGCGCATAGCCATAGCGGCTGTTGAAATCCAACCGGCGCTTGGCCACAAACCGCTTGTCCCAACCCGTTTGCGCGGGGTCGAGCGTGGCTTGCGGCCGGATTGCAACAACCTGCGCGCCGGGGGTGGCCACGGAAAAGGCGGCGGCGGCATAGCCCCCGGCCCCAATGCCAAAGAACGCGACGGATGCGAAACGGTCAAAAAACCCATCATCGGTTAGCCGGTCAAAGAACCGATAGACGGCGAGATCGCGAAACCATGTGTCGCCATCGCTGATCAGTGCCAGATGCGACCAGCCGTGCCGGCTGACAAACTCGAACCCGCGTGGCCGGCCCCCCGGATTTTGTTGCGCGGCCCCAAGTGTTTCGAATGTGACCAACAATTGCGGTCCTGCATCAATGAACAAAGCGAAATGACGCGAGCCCAGTTGTTCGAAATAGCCATGCTCATCGCCCAGCCCGTCCAGCCGTCCGAGCCAGTCGTTCTGCGGTAATCCCGACAGGTCGAGATCAAGGTCAAGAGGCACGGGGGTCATGTCATTCAGTCCTGCAAGTCAGTGCTGACGGTTTCGGCCCGCATTCAGGCAAAATTGGGAAGTCTCCGCGCCGCTTTGGAGGTCATTGCGGGGAGCCGCACAGCTTTCGCGAAACAAAGCGCCAGATAATAAGACTTTGTCTTTAATTCAGAAAAACGCCTGCAGCCCGGTCTGCGCCCGCCCAAGGATCAGGGCATGCACATCATGGGTGCCTTCATATGTGTTGACGGTCTCAAGGTTGATCATATGCCGCATCACCCCGAATCCGTCGGAAATGCCGTTGCCGCCATGCATGTCGCGGGCATCCCGGGCGACCGTCAACGCCTTGCCGCAATTGTTCCGTTTCATCAGGCTGATCAGTTCCGGCGCGGCGGTGCCGTTTTCCATCATGCGGCCCAATTGCAGTGATCCTTGCAGGCCCAATGAAATTTCGGTCTGCATATCGGCCAGCTTTTTCTGGAACAGTTGGGTTTGGGCCAAAGGCCGCCCAAACTGCCGCCGGTCCAGCCCGTATTGCCGGGCCGCATGCCAGCAGGCCTCGGCCGCACCCATGACCCCCCAGCTGATCCCATAGCGGGCGCGGTTCAGGCAGCCAAACGGCCCTTTCAGGCCCTCGACCCCTGGCAACAGCGCATCCTCACCCACGGCCACGTCTTTCATCACGATCTCGCCGGTGACAGAGGCGCGCAGCGACAGCTTGCCGCTGATTTTTGGCGCAGTCAGCCCCGGCATGCCCTTGTCCAGCACAAAGCCGCGGATTTTACCGCCATGCGCCTCGGATTTGGCCCAGACCACGAACACATCGGCGATGGGCGCGTTGGAAATCCACATTTTCACGCCATTGATCAGATATCCATCGGCGGTTTTCTTTGCCACAGTTTTCATCCCCGACGGATCGCTGCCCGCCTCGGGTTCGGTCAGACCAAAGCAGCCGATCAGGGTGCCAGCTGCCAGTCCGGGCAGATACTTGCGCTGTTGTTCAGGCGAGCCGTAAGCGTGGATCGGATACATCACCAAAGATGACTGCACCGACATCATCGACCGATACCCCGAATCGACCCGCTCCACTTCGCGCGCGACCAGCCCATAGGTGACATAGCCCGCACCCAGACCGCCAAATTCCTCGGGGATGGTGATACCCAACAACCCGGCTTCGCCCATTTCGGCAAAAATCGCAGGGTCAGTCACCTCGTCGCGGTAGGCATCGACGACACGCGGGGCCAGCCGGGTTTGGGCAAAGGCACGGGCCGAATCGCGCAGCATCCGCTCGTCCATTGTCAGCTGATCCTCAAGCCGGAACGGATCGGCCCAATCGAACGGCCCCAGATCAGGGCCGTGACCATGATCACTAACAACGGGGCTGGGCTTGTTCATGGTGCACTCCTGCGACAGTTGCCTGATGAAATAGACTTTTGCCCCCGCAACAGCAATGCCGACAAAGGTAACTTGTTGTGCTGCGGCCTTGACGATCCAGCCACGTCATGCAGCTTGGGGGCAGGGGGGCGATTTATGAACATCACGACGATAGACGATGTGCAGACAGCTTTGGCGGGGCAGGATTATATCTGTGGCCGCCCTTTGGCGACCGTGGTGTTTCTGGCCTTGCGCCTTGGCCGCCCGCTGTTTCTGGAGGGGGAGGCCGGCACCGGCAAGACCGAGATTGCCAAGGCTATCGCCGCCGCCCTGGGCCGCCGCCTGATCCGGCTGCAGTGCTACGAAGGGCTGGATACGGCCAGCGCTGTCTATGAATGGAACTTTGCCGAACAGATGATCGCGATCCGCACCGCCGAAGCGGTGGGCACCGCCGACCGCTCGGCGCTGCGGCAGGAATTGTTCGGCCCCGATTTTCTGATCGAGCGCCCGCTGTTGCAAGCCATGCGCCCCCAGGCTGGTGGCCCGCCGGTCCTGCTGATCGACGAGATTGACCGCACGGACGAGCCGTTCGAGGCATTCCTGCTCGAAGCCCTGTCAGATTTTCAGGTCACCATCCCCGAGCTTGGCACGATCAAGGCCGACGCCCCGCCCATCGTGATCCTGACCAGCAACCGCACCCGCGAAGTGCATGACGCCCTGAAACGCCGCTGCCTGTATCACTGGGTTGATTACCCCGATTTTGACCGCGAAGTCGAGATTTTGCGCGCCCGCGCCCCCGAAGCGACCGAGGCGCTGAGCCGCGAAGTTGTGGCCTTTGTCCAACGCCTGCGGCAAGAGGATTTGTTCAAGAAACCAGGTGTTGCCGAAACCATCGACTGGGCCAAATGCCTGCTGGCACTTGACGTGATCAATCTGTCGCCCGAAGTGATCGGCGATACCTTGGGCGCATTGCTTAAGTATCAGGATGATATCCAGAAACTGCAGGGTTCGGCGGCGAAAAAGCTGTTGGATGAGATCAGGGTCGGGGCCCCGGTATGACTGACCATCTGCGGATTCTGGAGCCGCATCCCGGGATCCTGGCCTTTTATGACGGGCGCATCCCCGGCCAGCGGTTCATGGAGGCGCCCAATTGGGTGGACGAGGGGGCATTGTCGCTGGGCATCGCGTCCTATGCGATCATCAGCGGCACACAGGCGCTGGTCTATGATACCCATGTCTCGGTCCCGCATGCGCTGGCGATCCGGGCTGCACTGACCCGGCGTGGGGTAAGCCAGATCACCGTTGTGTTAAGCCATTGGCACAAGGATCACATCGCCGGAACCGCCGCTTTCGCCGATTGTCCGGTCATCGCCACTGTCAAAACGGCAGGGCATCTGGCCGCCCATCGGGCCGAGATTGAATCCGGCCTGCGCCGCCCCCCGCCGATCAACCCGCTGGTGATGCCGACACAACTGTTTGAGGGGGGAATGCAGGTCCAGATTGGCGCGGTCGAGGTTCACCTGATCGAGGTCAATATCCACAGCGATGACGCGACAGTTCTTTGGCTGCCCGAAATCGGTGTGCTCTTGGCCGGGGACACAGTCGAGGATTGCTGCACCTTTGTCGCCGAACCGCAGGATTTGGGCGTCCATCTGACCGAACTGGACCGGCTGATCGGGCTTTCCCCAAGATGGGTTCTGCCCAATCACGGCAGTGCGGACCGGATTGCAACCGGCGGCTATGGCTCAGCCATCCTGCCCGCAACGCAAACCTATATCCGCTGGCTGTTGCAGGCCCAAACCGATCCTGCGCTGGCGCCAATACCCCTGCAAACCGTTATCGCAGCCGACCTTGCCGCAGAAACACTGGACTGGTTCGCACCGTATGCAGAAATTCATCAAATGAATGTCAAATCCGTCCGCGCGCCGGCGGATCGGCACTGAATCCGCAGCTGATCTGCACTGCTATCGGATAACAGCCAAATTATGTTGACAGACCAATTTTTCCGTCTCCATCCTGATGCTACCGCCGATCGGTAAGGATCGCGGCATTTATAAGGATATGCATTATGATGAAACGAACACTTGCCGCTTGGGCCACGTTGCTTGGGCTGGCTGCTGCCCCGGCTTTGGCCTGCCCCGACTACAATCTGGCTGCGACCGAGGCGTATTCCGCCTCGGGCGACACTTTGTATCAGGCGCAACAGTTTTCGGTCATGGCAGGGGGCGAATATGATCTGTCACGCTGCCGCAATGTGCGCCCGCAAACCGACCGGGGGCGGGGTTTTGTGACCGGCAA
>JANOMH010000414.1:0-1666 GCA_031420215.1 Rhodobacterales bacterium
CAAGAAATCGCAACGGAATTTTCGAAAATTCCGGGGTCAAGCCGCCGCAGCGGCTCAGCGACAGGGTCATCCCGTTCTAGCGCCAAAATCCCAGCACAGTCCCCACAAAGCTGCCCAGCACGGCGGGGGTCCAGATCACCAGCAGGAATACCCCTTCTGCGATGCCCGCCGAATGCCCCGTGGCCTGCGTACCCAGCCAATACACAACCGCACCCAGCAGCAGCACCAGTGCCCACAGGACCCAGACGCCGCGCGGGGCCCGGCGGGCCAGGACATGCGCCAGTACGCCCGGGATCAGTGCAGCTGCGATGACCAGGATAATCTCAAGTGCCATGTATCTCTCCTTCGATCACACTCAAACCCGACCGCCGACCAGTCGCCGCACCCACCGCCCCAGATAAATCAGCGGCCAGCGCAGCACGCTTGCGCCCGCCGCCAGCACCAGCAAGCCCACGATCGGTCCGTTCACCCAGGTGACCCAACCGACCAAGGGCACGCCCAGCGCGATCAGGCCGTAAGCCCGCGCCCAATGGTTATCCCGGCTGGGGATCAGGGCTGCCACATTGGCCAGCACCAGCCAGCCGCAGGCAAGGGCGAGGGACAGGCTCACCTTTTATCTCCGGACCGGAACTCTTTGGGAATCTCGGGGTGTTCGCCGCGCGCCCGTCTGAACAGATAGATCAGCGGGTTGCGGAACATCGACCCGAATGCCAGCAGCGCTATCACCACCCACCACCAGCCATGCGCGTAGCCGATCCAGCCGATCAGGAAGGGCGCTGCGATCAGCAGGCCGATGCCGGGGATGAACTGCCGCCGCATCGGCAACAGGGCCGTGATGGTGGCCGCAACCACCCAGAGGCAAGCGATGAATATCGGCAGGCTCATGCGGGCGCTATGCTGGTCAGGTGCAGGTGGGTCCGGGCCGCGCTGATCACCCAGCGCAACGGCCCCGGTTCCATCACCATGATAGCGCAAAGCACCATGGTCGCCGGAAACAGCCCTTGCAAAATGACTGACAAAAGCAGCAGCACCGGTGCGACACACAGCAAACCGGTCCGCGCCGGGATTTGCAGTTTGAGTGGCAGCAGAGCGGCCGCCCCAGACAGGAGCAGCCAGAGCCCAAAGAGGTAAGTCGTTACGGTCATGGGATTTTTACCTTTTTGTTGATGCCCGAAACAGAACGCGATGGGCAAATTTCCCATCCTACGTCGGATGGGCAATTTGCCCATCATTCTTGCCAACCGCCGCCCGCAATCTGTCGGGCAACCCATTCGCCCAGGCCGAGATTGACCCCGCCCCCAGACAGACCACGATATCCCCCGGGCGGGCCTGTTCCCGCACCAGACGCTCCAGATCATCCTCGCCCTGCACTGCCCGGGCATGCCGGTGCCCGTGCCGGATCAGCCCCGCGACCAGATCATCGCGCGACGCACCGGGGATCGGGTCCTCGCCCGCCGCATAGATATCGGCAATGCCCACGACATCGGCCTCGTTGAAACAGGCGCAGAAGTCCTCGAACAAACTGTGCAGCCTTGTATAGCGGTGCGGTTGATGGACGGTGATCACCCGCGCGCCGGGGGTATCGGCCACGGCCTGCCGGGCAGCCTTCAGCACAGCGGCAATCTCGACCGGGTGGTGGCCATAATCGTCGATGATGGTGACGCCG
>JANOMH010000415.1:0-3656 GCA_031420215.1 Rhodobacterales bacterium
CGCATCGCCGGGGTGTAGGCCCCGATCAGGTCGATATGCTGGCCTGGTTGCAGCCATTCGCCCATGATCACAGGCGTGCTGGACATGGTGGCACAGGTGACAATGTCGGCGGCCCGCACGGCTGTTTCCAGATCGGCGGCGATAGTCACGCCGGGGTGGGCGGTTGCAAAATCCTGCGCCCCTTTGGCGCTGCGGTTCCAGATCGAGAACCGGGCGTCGGGAAAAGCTGCTGAATAGGCCTGCAACAGCGATTTGCCCACAGTGCCCGCGCCCACAATCAGGATATTCCGGCTGTCCTTGCGGGCCAACCTTGTCGCCGCCAACAGGCTGTCACCTGCGGTTTTCCACTTTGTCACCAAATGGAAATCAAGGATCGCCTCAAACGCTCCATCACCATCCGCAAACAGGTTCACCGCTCCGCCGACCATAGGCTTGCCCTGTTCGGGATTGCCCGGAAAGATCGTGCAGGCCTTGACGGCAATCCCCATGCCGTCGATCCAGGCCGACCGGTTCAGCAGGGTATCGCGACCCCGATAGATCAGCACATCCTTGACCTGAGCCTTGGGCAATTTGTGCCCTGTGGCCAGTGCGCTGATCAGGTCCAGCCAGTCAAGCCGTGCCTCACCTTCGGCAAATGGGATCACCTGCACGGTCATGCGGCCTCGCTTTGGGTCAATAACCCTGCTTCGATCAAGACCGTGGCAAACAGGTCTGGAGTGGTGAACAAATGCGTCTGCCATCCCCGCGCCGCAGCAGCGTTCACATTTTCCGGCTTGTCATCAGCGAACAGCAGTCCAGCAGGGGCGATGCCGCAATCAGCCTCCACTGCTTCATAAATCTGCGCCGCAGGTTTCAGGCATTTGAGCCGGCCTGACACATACTCCCGGTCAAATTCGTTCAGGAAATCAAACTGCGTCTGGGCATAGGCATAGCTTTCGTCGCCAAAATTGGTCAGCGCAAACACCGGCACGCCCCGCGCCTTCAAAGCCCGCAAAATCCGCACCGACCGGTCAATCACCGGATGCGCAATCTCGATCCAGCGGTCGTGCCACAGCCTGATCTCTGGTCCCCATTCCGGGTAACGTTCGGCGCGGTCATAGATCGTGCCCCGAAACGGCGCACCTGCGTCCACTTCCAGATTCATGTCCAGAATATCCACCTCGGCAAACAGCGCCTTGCGCCGGGCAGGGCCAATGACCCGGTCATAAAACCGCTCTGGCTGCCATTCGAGCAGCACATTGCCGATATCAAAGATCACCGCTTGGGGCTGCAACATCTACATCCTTTTGCCGAATGGTTTCACGCCACAGCGTATAAAGCCCCGCGCCACATATCAACGCAATCCCGAGCCATGCGGTATGATCAGGCCAGGTGCCGAACACCACGACGCCCCAGAAAATGGCCATCGGCATACCTGCATATTCAAACGGGGCCACCAAGGCGGCCTCGTTGGTGCGGTAAGCTTGGCCAATCATCATGCCGCCAAGGCTCACGCCGATCCCGGTCAAGATAAAGGCCCAAAGGTCGCCCAGCGCAGGCACGACCCAAGGCCGGAACAAAAACGCCAGTGACACATTGGGTGACCCCGCCAAATGGCCGTCACCCACCCAAAATCCCATCGTCAGGCTGACGACGATAAAACCGGCCTGCACGAAAAACGCCAGCGTCATCGCGCTTTCGGTATCCCGCATCCGGCGGGTCATCATATGGCTGCCGGAATAACAAAACGCGGAAATCAGGACCAAGACCGCCGCAGGTTGAATTACCCCCGCCCCAGGCCGGACCATGATCAGCACCCCCAACATACCCACGCCGACAGCCGCCCAACGACGCGGCCCGACGTGCTCGTGCAGGATCACGGCCGACATCAGCGTGACAAGGATCGGCGAGATGAAAGCGGTGGCTACTGCGTCGGCCAACGGCAGGGCGGCCAGTCCCAAGAAATACGTAACGTTCGACACCATGACGATGGTGACCCTGAACAAATGCTCCCTTGGCCGCCTTGTCCAAAGTTGCGCCAAACCGGTGCCCGACACCCGGATCACGACCAAAACCAGCACAATACCAATCAGCGCCCGGATCAGGATGACCTGATGCAGGGCATAGGTCCCGGACAGGAACTTGATCGCCAGATCATTCATCGACAGGGTCAAAGCCCCGCCAAGCGCGAGCAGGATGCCAGTCAGTTTGCGGGATGGCGAAAAGGTCATGCCGCAACCCGATACCCCGGCACGGGGGCTGGTCTGTCCTGACAGCGACATTACAGCTTTGCGGCGCGAACCTCTCGCTCCAGCGCATCCAGAAACCGGCTGCGGTCCTTTTGGTCAAACGGCTTGCCGCCACCCATCCGAAAAGGATCAGCGGCCCGCAGATCGGCGCTCAGGTCACGACCTGCCAGCACCTGACCGATATTGGCCACTGTCAACGCCTCGCCATTATGCTTCAGCACCCGCGCGCCAGCAGCCACGCACCTTGCGGCCAGCGGAATATCTCCGGTGATGACCACATCCCCCGGCCCGGCGCGGTCGGCAATCCACATATCGGCGACATCCGGGCCGTCAGGGACAATGACCATTTCGACCAGTGGGTTAGGGGACGGGCGGATGCCGCCATTGCTGACGATGAACATGCGCAACCCGTGGCGGGTGCCGACCCGTTCCACCTCGGCCTTGACCGGGCAGGCATCGGCGTCAACATAGATCACGCGTACAGCGCCTGTGCATGAAAGGCCAAATGATCTTCGATAAAGCTTTGGACGAAGAAATAGCTGTGGTCATAGCCCTTTTGCAGGCGAAGGGTGGCAGGCTGGCGGCGGACCGCGACGGCCTCGGCCAGCTTTTCAGTCATCAGCAGATCGGCGAACTTGTCGGCAGTGCCGGTGTCGACCAACAAGGGTCCGTCAAAACCACGGGCGCGCATCATCAAGGTGGCGTCATGGCGCGCCCATTTCTCCTGATCCGGCCCCAGATAGGCAGTGAACTGTTTGCGGCCCCAGTCGCTGGTGGTCGGATGACAGATCGGGGAAAACGCCGATACCGACCGGAACCGCCCCGGCAACCCCATTGCCAATGTCAGCGCGCCATGCCCGCCCATCGAATGGCCGGTAATCCCCTGACGCTGCACATCCACCGGCCATGATCCGGTGACAAGGGCGGGCAATTCCGACGCCACATAATCCCACATCCGGTAATGTTTGGCCCAATCGCCCTCGGTCGCGTTGACATAGAACGAGGCACCCTGCCCCAGATCAAACCCCGCATCATCAGGCACACCGTCGCCGCGTGGCGAGGTATCGGGGAACACCAAAGCAATCCCATGTTCGGCCGCCCAACGCTGCGCGCCCGCCTTGACCATCGCATTTTCATGCGTGCAGGTCAGGCCAGACAGATACCACAGCACCGGCACCGGGCCGTCATTCGCCTCGGACGGCAGGAACAGGCCAAAGGTCATCTCGACCCCACAAACCTTGGACGCATGGGCATAGACCCCCTGCACACCACCAAAACACTTGTTTTCACTGACAGTCCGCATCGGCACCCCCATGGCATTATCGTCTGACCCCAGGCAATCACGCCCGATACGGTAATGACACTGGCAGCCGCAGACAGCAAGATGGCGGCAGGTTGCGCCCTGAAGCCGGTGCCCGGAATGCGCTT
>JANOMH010000416.1:0-4446 GCA_031420215.1 Rhodobacterales bacterium
CAAAGGCGAATTTGTCGGCGGTTGCGACATCGTTACCGAAATGACCCTGTCTGGGGAACTCGACGCGCTGTTTGACGCCAAAGGGGTGGCCTATGACAAGGCAGCGGCAGATAAAATCCGGCAAGCCAACGCCTGATCCCAACTCTGAAAATCTGGTCCAATAATCTGGCCCAATAGTCTGGTCCAATAGTCTGGCCCAATAATCTGGCGCAATAATCTGGCCCAATAATCTGGCGCGAATGCAACAGTTCCGGGCCCGTCCGACAGGCGGGCGGTCTGGCCATGATCTATCCCTTGGCATCGGTGCGGGCTTGGGTGTTACCTGTGGTCACCAACTCACGTCACAGGGCGCAGTCCGTCAGGGGTGCGACCGACACGGGACAAGTCATCGGCCCCCAACAGGGCACATCAGATTGCAAGGTAGGGGCTGCCACCCGTGTCTGCCGGAACGACAGTTGCCATTGCCCTGCTGCTCTGTGCCATTCTGGCGACAGGGGCTTGGCTCTGGCTGAAACAGCAACAAATCGTCCAGCGCGAGGCGTTTCAGGCGCTGGCCGCGCGGCGTGGCTGGTCGCTGACGATTTCTGAACAAAAACTCGGGCGCCCGGCGATTTTGCGACTGACGGCGCGGTCCGGCAGCGGCTGGCACAGCGAATCACGCCTGGATTCGGGCGACCAACAGGGCGCACGCAGCTATCTGACGACGGTGTTCTCTGCCGAAGACCCGCATTGGCCCGAGGGCTGTGTGGTGCTGATACCCAGTCCAATCACTGAGCCATCTGGCCAAAACCCGGCACCCCTGCCCCAGGGGCGGTCGATGCAATCGCTCTCGACCCGGGCCAATCTGGCCTTGCCAGCCGGACTGCAGGCGCAATTGCGCAGCTTCCCGGCGCCGCCGGGGCTGTCGGTGCAAGCCACAGACGACCCGGCGCACCGGTTCGACCTTGATGCATTGGCCAAGGTGATGACAGCCTGGGCCCCGCAGCAGCGCAGCAGTGACGGGCAACCAGTGATCCAGATCAGCCCGGAAGGGTTCCGGGTTCAGGTCAGCCACGGCATGCGCCGGGCGGATGAGATGGAGCAATTCATCGACTTCGCGCTGGAAGTCATCCGGGTCATCTGACCCCAGCCGAAACACCGGCAAAGCTGGCCGGCACAGGCCGAACCGTAGGTCGGACATATCTGTCCGACCCGGCGGACGGGTCAAACAGCGCTACGCCAGCCGTTCCTCAACCATCGCAGCCAAAGCTTCGGCGCGGGCGGCAATCTCGGCCAGTGTGTCGGTCACATGGTCCGGGATGACCGGCACTTCAATACGCTCCGGCGCAGGCACGCCGCGGGCGTCGGCTTCGGCCAAGCGGGCTGCCATCTCGTCAATCCGGGCATCGGCTTCGCGGACCCGGTCCTCGAGACCTGCGGTTTTGTCCGCCAACATCAGTCCCGCCATCAGCAGCATCCGGGCCTCGGGCATCCGGCCAATATGCGACGACAGGGAACTGGCCTCGGTGTCCAGCATCAGCGCGGCAGCGCGCAGAAACGGCTCCTCGCCCTCCTGGCAGGCAACTTCAAAGCTGCGGCCACCAATGACAATCTCGACTTGTGGCATCAGTGGGGGCCTCCTACGAATGGGCGCAATTCGGCGATAACAGCATTGACCTCGGCCAGATCGGCAGCGCGGGCGGCGCGCAAGGCTTCCAGTTCGGCCAACATGGCGCGATTGATCAATTGCGGTTCGGCCACACCTTCGGCCAAGGCCTCGCGCAATTGAGCAGCCATATCGCGCAGTTCGGCATTGGTTTGGCGCAGGCGCTGCATATCCTCGTCCAGCCCGGACAGCTGCGCGCGATTTTCCGCCACTTCCGCCTCCAGATGGGCCAAACGGCCATCCTGTCGGTCTTTCAGCGCGCGGACCCGCTCTTCCAGCTGCGCATTAACTGTGCGTTCTTCCTCCAGCCGGGCGCGCAGGGCAGCGGCCCCCGGATCCGGCGCAATGGTGGCGGGCAAGGCCGGGGCAGAGGCGGCCAGTTCATCCATCCATTCCACACCACGCCGGATCCGGTCGAGTGCGGCAGTGATGCGGCCTTCCAAGATACTGATATCACTCATCTGCCTGTCCTATTCTGATGCCGTTCTGCCCAAACTGCTCGTCATGGGTTGCGATTGTCTGCCCGCCTGCAACGCGGGCTTTGCACCGGCGAATCGCACCTCTTGAGGTTTAGCCTAAGCTAACATGCGCGCGCCCGCAAATGCGTTGGATGCTAGACAAATGAGGGACTTACAAGGCGTGCTTGATCTTGGATGCTGGCCTGATATGAGGCATGCAAACCCATCCGCAGCTTTACAAAGGATTGCACCCCTTGGATATCGCCACCCTGCGCCGGACCCACCCCGATCATTGGATGGCCGCCGCCGCCATCCGCACCCTGACGCTGGATGCGGTGGCTGCCGCCAATTCCGGCCATTCCGGCATGCCGATGGGCATGGCTGATGTGGCCACCGTGCTGTTCAAGAACCATCTGCGGTTCGACCCCAAGGCCCCGCATTGGCCCGACCGGGACCGGTTCATCCTGTCCGCCGGGCATGGGTCGATGCTGCTGTATTCGCTGCTTTACCTGACCGGTTATGCCGATATGACCCTGACCGAGATCAAAAATTTCCGCCAATGGGGGGCGAAAACCGCAGGCCACCCGGAATATGGCCATGCCACCGGCATCGAAACAACCACCGGCCCCTTGGGTCAGGGGCTGGCCAATGCTGTGGGCTTTGCGATTGCCGAGGAAATCCTGCGCGCCCGGCATGGGGCAACCGTGCAGAACCACCATACCTATGTCATCGCCGGGGACGGCTGCCTGATGGAAGGCGTGTCGCAAGAGGCCATCGGTCTGGCCGGGATGCAGCAACTGTCTCATCTGATCGTGCTGTTTGACGACAATAACATCACCATCGACGGCAAAGTTGATCTGGCCGACATCACTGACCAATCCGCCCGGTTCGCCGCTTCCGGCTGGCATGTGCAATCCATCGACGGGCACGACCCCGTGGCCATCGATGCGGCCATCACCGCCGCCAAGGTCGATCCGCGCCCCAGCATGATCGCCTGCAAGACCCATATCGCGCTGGGGTCATCGGCGCAGGATACCGCCAAAGGCCATGGCGCGCTGACTGATGCCAAACTGATCGCCGACACCAAAGCCGCCTATGGCTGGACCAGCGGCCCGTTCGAAATCCCCGCCGCCGTTAAGGCGTATTGGGAGGCGATGGGCATCCGCGGGGCCAAGTCCCGTGCGACCTGGGAAGCCGCCTTCGCCAAGCTGCCCAAAGCCAGACAGGATGAGTTCAATCGCGCCTTCGCCCTCGACGCGCCGAAAAAACTCAGTGCCGCCATCAAGGTGCTGAAGGCCGACATCAGCGCCAAACAACCCAAAGTCGCCACCCGCAAGGCCTCTGAACTGGCGCTTGAGGTCATCAACCCGATCATGACCGAAACCGTCGGCGGCTCAGCCGACCTGACCGGATCGAACAACACCAAAACCGCCGATCTGGGCGTGTTCAGCCCCGCCAACCGCAAGGGCCGCTACATCCATTTCGGGATCCGCGAACATGGCATGGCCGCCGCCCTGAACGGCATGGTCCTGCATGGCGGCATCCGGCCCTACAGCGGCACCTTCATGTGTTTCACCGATTACGCGCGCGGGGCCATGCGCCTGTCCGCGCTGATGGGCGTGCCTGCAGTCTATGTGATGACCCATGATTCCATCGGCTTGGGCGAAGATGGGCCAACGCATCAGCCGGTCGAACATCTGGCCATGCTGCGGGCTACGCCGAACATGCATGTCTTCCGCCCCGCCGATACGGTCGAGGCGGCAGAGGCGTGGGAACTGGCTTTTACCGCCAAAACCACACCCTCGGTCATGGCCCTGTCACGCCAGAACCTGCCCACCGTGCGCACGGTTCACAATCCAAAGAACCTGACCGCGCAGGGGGCCTACGTTCTGGCCGAGGCTACCGGCAAACGGCAAGCGATCCTGCTGGCCACCGGGTCAGAGGTCGAAATCGCGCTGGCCGCCCGGGACTTGCTGCAGGCCCAAGGCATCGGCACCCGCGTCGTGTCTGTCCCCTGCATGGAGCTTTTCCACGCCCAACCCGAAGCGATCCGCAAACGGGTCCTGCCCGCAGGCTCCGTCCGCGTCGCCATCGAGGCTGGGGTGCGTCAGGGCTGGGACGGGCTGCTGCTGGGCAATGGCGGGCGCGAGGCCAAGGCGGGCTTTGTCGGCATGACCGGCTTTGGCGCCTCTGCCCCTGCCGAAGTCTTGTATGAAAAGTTCGGGATCACCGCCAAGGATACGGCGGCTTTGGTGAAATCGCTTCTGTGAGCGGGGACGCGTGGGGTTAACCCCCCCAACCTAGGGTGGGGGGAACCCACCCGCCCCACAAAGTGCAGCCGCC
>JANOMH010000417.1:0-4811 GCA_031420215.1 Rhodobacterales bacterium
CGCCAGCAATTTTGGAGCAGGTGTTGATGTTGTGAGTGACGAAAACAATATCTGCTACAACGCCGACCTGTATATCCCTCTGCTTTGCGACTGGCAGCGCCCGTTTGTGGGCGACCGCATGCCGTAAAGCGGTGATGCTGCGCCCTTCCGTCCCAAACGGCCCCTATCCCATCTGATCCCCGGGGGCCGCGAAGGGCGCAGCAGCCTCTTGCAAGACGGAACGCAGGAGCAGATGAATGCTCCTGCAACTGCATTCCCACAGCGGAAAGGAATACAAGATGCGTTTCTGGACCATCGCACCGGTCGTGGCGCTGTGTTTGTCGCTGGCAACTGCAAGTAGTGCGACCCCAGGTCAGGATATTGTTACCCGCTCCCTGCAAGAGCAAGGCTTTGAGGTGCGGTTGGTGCACTGGACCCTGTTAGGCCGGATCCGCATCATCGCCGTCAGCGATGATATCCGGCGCGAAATCGTGATTAATCCCACGACGGGAGAGATTTTGCGGGATTATTCGCAGGTCATCGTTGTCGCTGAGCCGGACAGTGATGATGATGGCGGATCGACGGTCATGCCGCCTGTTGCGCCCAGTATCCCAGTGTCCGCTGAACCACCCGCTGATGTGGATGCGTCGGCAATGAGCGCTCTGGAAGGAATGAACATGGGAATGGCGGCCCCATTGGGCGCAGACCCGGTGCGGCAATAAATGGCAGGACTATGCGGTCCAGGTCTCTCTCAAGCACTTGACGGAACCACGTCTTGAAGTGGACGGTCGCGCTGATCGCGGTCTTCCTGGTGCAGATCCTGTGCGCGTTGTTCTTTGTATCAGATATCGCCATGTCGATTTTCGGGATTTATCCGGTCCCGATCAGCTGGACCTCGCGCGAGGTGCTCGAGATCGGGGCGGCGGTCGGTCTGGTGCTGGGACTGATATTCGGCGCGCTGGCCCTGCGCCGGTCTTTACGCGAACTGGATACCGCCCGTGCCCGGTTGCGCCGTGCGTCGAGTGCGTTCATGGATATCATGGCCGAGCATTTCGAAACTTGGGGTCTGACCCCCGCCGAACGTGACGTGGCCCTGTTTTCAATCAAGGGCCTGTCGACCCAAGAGATTGCGGCTTTGCGCAAGACATCCGAAGGCACGGTCAAAGCCCAGACCAACGCGATCTATCGCAAGGCCGGCGTCAGTGGCCGGCCGCAATTGCTGTCCTTGTTCATCGAGGATCTGATGGGCGACCCGATCCATCTGCGTAGCCCGCAATTGCAGCCAGAGGTGAAAGCGGCAGAATAGTCAGTCAGTTGCATGTTCCTGCAACACCGCAAGCGGCACGATGTCGAGCGCCCGCAAATGTGTCGCCGCCAGATTGATCTTTGGCGCGCAGCCTTCGTCATGGGCTTGCAGGAACCGACCGGCACACAGGCACCAGCTTTGCCCCGGTTTCAGCCCCGGAAAGTTGTATTCGGGCCGTGGGGTGGACAGATCATTGCCGACATATTTCGAATAGGCCAGAAACTCGGCCGTCAGCACCGCACAGACCGTATGGCTGCCCTGATCCTGCGGGCAGGTATCGCAGGCCCCGTTGCGAAAGTATCCGGTCAGCGGGTTGGAGGAACAGGGGCCAAGGGGTTGGCCCAGCACGTTGAGCGAAGGGGATTTATCCATGCCTCAGGGCCTTTCGTTGGCGGTTCTGGCTGCGATGTCGGTGCCTCTGGCAGAGGTATTTGGGCAACTGATGAAAATGCAAGAATTGGACAAAGTTTAGATGATTGTGCCGCTATGCCAAGAGTTTTGCGTGAGTGTCAGATGTATTTGACAAATAACTTGCATTGCTCCTGGAAAAATAAGACATTTTTATCAAAGCCTTAAAGCGGTTTGGGTTTTATTCGACGCATTCCCCCCCGGCCTTCGCCGGGGCGAGAGCGGGCGAGGCGGTGAGCGATTCACATCGAAGGCAAACCGCTTTAGTTGACGGCGGCAGAGTAGCGCCCGCCCATTGGGGCGGTTGGGCGCTGCCCGGGGGCGCGTGCCGCGCTGTTAACCCCGGGCGGATAGCAATGAATGTCCCGCTCTCGTCATTTTGCTCCAAACAACCACCACGCCCTCACACGGTTCACCCAACCCCAAACCATTCGCCCCGAATCCATGACCCGGGGTTCCGGTCACCCAAATCGCCACCGTTTCCTCGTTGCCACAGCCGCCGGCTTTGTGGCTAATTCTCAGGTCAACGGGGCAGGGGGGACGCCATGCAGAAGGCACGGCTTGAAGCGTTCAGCGATGGCGTTATCGCGATTATCATCACCATCATGGTGCTTGAACTCAAAGTCCCGCATGACGCCGGTCTGGCCGCGCTGTGGGAACTTTGGCCGATCTTTCTATCCTACACGCTCAGCTTTCTGAATGTCGCAATCTACTGGCACAATCACCACCACCTGCTGCACACGGCGAAACATGTGGATGGGCGGGTGCTCTGGGCAAACACGCATCTGCTGTTCTGGCTGTCGCTGATGCCGTTCACCACCGGCTGGACGGGCGAGAACCATTTCGCGCAGTGGCCGGTGGGCGTCTACGGGATCGACCTGCTCGCCTGCGGGGCCGCCTACTATATCCTGCAATTGCAGATCGTGCGCAAAGAGGGGCCGGATTCGACCCCGGCCCGCGCGTTGGGCCGCGACTGGAAAGGTAAGTCGGCCTTTGCGATTTATGGCGGCGCAATTCTGCTCGCCTTTGTCAAACCTTTGATTTCCTGCGCGATTTATCTGGGCTACGCACTGCTGTGGTTCGTGCCTGACGCCCGGTTCGAGCGGTTGATGAAATAATACTGCACTAACATGTTAGCATGCTTAGGTGATGGACAGCGGGTTTTGCCTGCGTTACCGATGTTGAACAGCTTATTTCTGGGGGGCCCATGGCCGAAGTCACGATCCGCGACCTGCGCAAGGCTTATGGCGCGATGGAGGTGCTGCATGGCGTCAATATCGACATCGCTGACGGGCAGTTCGTGGTTCTGGTCGGCCCGTCCGGTTGCGGCAAATCCACCCTGCTGCGGATGATTGCCGGGCTCGAAGGGGTCACCGGTGGCCGGATCACCATCGGCGATCAGGTGGTCAATAACCTGCCCCCGTCCGAGCGCAACATCGCCATGGTGTTCCAGAACTACGCGCTTTATCCGCATAAAACCGTGGCCGCCAACATGGGCTTTGCGCTGAAAATGGCCAAAATGCCCAAGGCCGAAATCGACATCCGCGTCGCCCGCGCCGCCGAAATCCTCGGGCTGCAACCCTACCTGAACCGGGTTCCCCGCGACCTGTCCGGCGGCCAGCGCCAGCGCGTGGCCATGGGTCGCGCCATTGTGCGCAACCCGGCGGTGTTTCTGTTTGACGAGCCGCTGTCCAACCTTGACGCCAAGCTGCGGGTGCAGATGCGTGCCGAAATACGCGAGTTGCATCAACGGCTTGGCACAACCACAGTCTATGTCACTCATGATCAGATCGAAGCGATGACCATGGCCGATGTGATCGTGGTGATGCGTGACGGCCATATCGCGCAGATGGGCGCGCCGCTCGATCTGTATGACCGTCCGGCCAATGTGTTTGTGGCCGGGTTTATCGGCAGCCCGGCGATGAACCTGCTGGATGGCGTCGTCGAAAACGGGGCTGTCATTGCCGCCGGGGCCACTCTGCCCGCGCCAAACCTGCCCGGCCTGACCCAAGGGCGCCGCGTCACCTATGGTATCCGGCCCGAGGATCTGCACCTCTCCGACAGCGGCATTGCCGCGACTGTCGCCGTGGTCGAACCGACCGGATCGGAAACCCATATCGTGCTCAAAGCCGCAGGGCGGGATATCACTGCCGTGTTCCGCGAACGGCACGCCTTTGCCCCCGGCACGGGCGTGCAACTGGCCCCCGACGCCAGCAAAGTGCATCTGTTTGATGCCGGAACCGGCGAACGGATCAATTAGGAGTATGAAATGCTCAAGAACCTCGACCCCCGCCTGAACGCCGATGTGCTCTATGCCCTGCGGGCGATGGGGCATGGCGATACGCTGGTCATTGCCGACACCAATTTCCCTTCGGACAGCATCGCCCGGCAAACCCGGCTGGGCAAATTGCTGCGGATGGAGAACCTGACCTGTGCGCAGGCCGCGCAGGCGGTCCTGTCGGTCTTTCCGCTCGACAGCTTTGTGACCGACCACGCGGGCCGGATGGAAATGGCCTCTGATCCGGCCACCGTTCTGCCGGTGCAGGCCGAAGTGCAGGTTGAAATTGACCGGGCCGAGGGCAAAAGCTGGCCCATGGTCAGCATCGAACGGTTTGATTTCTATGAACGGGCCAAAACCGCCTATGCCGTCATTCAAACTGGCGAGCGGCGGTTCTATGGCTGCTTCATCTTTCGCAAGGGCGTGATCCCACCGGAGGCCTAGATGCCTACTATCGTCGTTCTGGGCGTCTTTGTCGCCGACACTGCCTACCGCGCGCCGCGTCCACCAAAGATGGGCGAAACGATCATGGGCGACTCGTTTGCGCTGGGGCCGGGCGGCAAGGGCTCCAATCAGGCTGTGGCCGCGGCCATGGCCGGGGGCACTGTCCACATGATCACCCGGCTGGGGATTGATCCGTTTGCAGATATGGCGCTGGCGACATGGAAAAAGGCCGGCGTGATCCCGGCGATCACCCAACATGCCGACAGCTATACCGGGGCGGCTTATATCTATATCGAATCCGGCACCGGAAATAATGCGATCATCATCTGTCCGGGTGTGGCCGCAACCATCTCGACCGCGGATATCGACGCCAATGCCGACCTGATCCGCAATGCG
>JANOMH010000418.1:0-2653 GCA_031420215.1 Rhodobacterales bacterium
AATACTGTTCTGCGACGGTTGCTCAAACTTGGGCCCACGACTGAAAGCCAGCGGGCCGAGGCAAAGCCGCTACGCGGTTGGACCAAAGGTGGGTTGACCCTGCCGCACGGCACAGAATTGCGCATGGAATACAATGGCCTACTGCATCTTGGCCGGATCGTTGATGGGTTTTGGGAAGTTGAAGGCCACCGGGAAAGCAGCCCTTCCGGGGCCGCCGGGGCAGTCGCCCGCACCAAAGATGGCGGCACCGTGAACATCAATGGCAAGTCATATTGGCAGGTCCGCCGTCCCGGCGAGGTCGACTGGACACCCTATGCGGCCCTCAAGAAAAAGCGTTAAGTCACGAATTCTGACCGCGCATAGCCCTGGATGAACAGCAGCGCCGACAGATCGCCGTGGTTCACGCGAACATCACATTGCGCCGCCACTGACGGCTTGGCATGCAGCGCCACACCCGTTCCCGCCGCCGCCAGCATACCCAAATCGTTGGCCCCATCGCCCACGGCCATCGCATCAGCCACGGCAATCCCCAGCCGGGCGGTGATCTCTTGCAACGCCTGCACCTTGGCCTCCCGGCCGAGGATTGGACGTGCAACCTCTCCAGTCAGTTTTCCGTCCAGGGTCAACAGTGTGTTGGCCCGGTTTTCATCAAAACCCAAGGCCGCGGCAACGCGGGTGGAAAAGGCGTCAAATCCCCCGGATACCAAGGCCGCATAGCCACCGTTGGCTTTCATCGTGGCCACCAGTTCAAATCCGCCCGGCATATAACTGATCCGGTCGCGCAAAACCGTGTCGATTACCCCGACATCAAGCCCGCGCAACAGGGCGACCCGTTCGATCAGGGCGGCCTCAAACTCCAGCTCGCCATTCATCGCGCGGGCGGTAATTGCGGCCACATGGGCGCCCACCCCGGCGACCACCGCCAATTCGTCAATACATTCTTGCCGGATCATTGTGCTGTCCATATCGGCCAGCAACATCCGCTTGCGCCGGCCTTGGCTGGGTTGGATGATCAGATCAACGCCAGCGTCCTGCAAATCCTGCCAAGCTGTCCATTGCGTGCCAGGGCGGGCAGGAATGGCAAATTCGGCAGCCTCCTCGACCGACAACCACCGTGACGGGCCGCCACCCCAGGCATTGCGCAGGTCTTCAACCAGATCCGCCGACAGGGTGCTTTCGGCAGGCGAGCAGAGCAGGGTGACGATGAACATGGGTTTTCCGATCTGGGGCAGGCAATGCGGTAACGCGCGACCGTCGCTTTAGATGCATTTTGCGACTTGCGAAAGTGATGCCCGCCGCCTAAAGACGAAATTAGGACACCCTTCCCTAACGAGGGGCGCTTATCTGGAAGGATAGCACATGACTGTGACGAAACCGGCTGCACTGCCGAAGAATGCACGTTTTTCCTCTGGCCCTTGTGCCAAACCCCCGACATGGACGCTTGATAGTTTGGCCGACGCTCCTTTGGGCCGGTCACATCGCGCCGCTGTCGGGAAAAACAAACTCAAAGAGGCGATTGACCTGACCCGGGCCATCCTTGGTGTACCTGCGGATTATCGCATCGGGATTGTGCCCGCGTCCGATACCGGCGCGGTCGAAATGGCGATGTGGTCAATGTTGGGCCAGCGTCCGGTCGAGATGGTGGCTTGGGAAAGTTTCGGTGAAGGCTGGGTCACGGATGTTGTCAAACAGTTGAAACTGAACGCGAATGTCCATGTGGCCGGCTACGGTCAAATCGTCGATATGGCGACGCTGAATTATGACAACGACGTCGTGTTCACCTGGAACGGCACCACGTCCGGCGTGCGGATGCCGCATGGAGACATGATCCCGGCGGGTCGTGCGGGCCTGACCATTTGTGATGCGACTTCAGCGGCTTTTGCGCAGGACTTGCCCTGGGACAAGCTCGATGTGACCACATTCAGCTGGCAAAAAGTCATGGGCGGCGAGGGGGCGCATGGGATGCTGATCCTGTCGCCCCGCGCGGTCGAGCGGCTTGAATCCTATGTCCCCGCTTGGCCCCTGCCCAAGATTTTCCGGCTGACCGCAAAGGGTAAGCTGATCGAGGGCATCTTTGTCGGCGAAACGATCAATACGCCCTCAATGTTGTGCGTCGAGGATTATCTGGTTGCGTTGAAATGGGGCCAATCCATCGGCGGCCTGCCCGCGCTGATGGCCCGCGCCGATGCCAATGCACAGGCGATTTTCGACTTTTGTGACGGCCGCGACTGGGTCGGCAATCTGGCCGTTGACCCCGCAACCCGGTCGAATACCAGCCTGTGTCTGACGTTCACCGACAGCCGCATCACTGACGGCGCGGAATTCGCCAAGGCTGTGGCCAAGCGGTTGGAACAAGCTGGGGCCGCGCTGGACGTTGGCGCCTATAGGGACGCCCCGCCAGGCTTGCGCATCTGGTGCGGGGCTACTGTGGAAACCAGCGATATCAAAGCCTTGCTGCCTTGGATCGACTGGGCCTTTGCTACCGAAATATCGGGGTTGGTGGGTTAAAACCCACCTTACTCTGCATCTTGTAAGGTGGGTTTTAACCCACCCCCCCCCCACAAAATGGAGCTTCTCATGGCCCCCACAGTCCTTATTTCTGTCGAACTCTCTGACGCTGGCGTGCAAATCTTTCGCGACCGCGGCATTGACG
>JANOMH010000419.1:0-4596 GCA_031420215.1 Rhodobacterales bacterium
TTCACCTGTTGCCCAATGTGAACCGGCCCGAAAATGATGTGGCTGCCCTGCGCGCCGGCGCGACCGGAATGTTTTCAATACGCGCGGTATTCCCAAAATCCAGTACCGACGGGTCCGAGATCGGTTTTGAGGTGGATGCGAGTTCACTGGGCAAGACCAAGCTGATCATCATCCACAGCGCAGCCCCGCTCTTTGCCGAATTCCGCCCCACAACGGAATCTGCGGGCGGTTATGCCGAGGCGTTGCGCCGTCTGGCCGATGCGGGCACTTTGTCGGTTACTTCGCTGGACAGCAGCATTCTGACTACTGTCGAGAAGTAAGCCTTACGGCACGTCCACCACGATCACCGACACATTGTCCGCCCCGCCCCGGTCAAGCGCCAGCTGGACCAGATTTTCCGAGACTATCTCAATCGGTGCTGCAGACAGATACTTGCCCACTTCGGCAATGGTCGCATATTTATTCAACCCGTCCGAGCACAACAAAAACCGGTCACCACTGATCGTATCGCCCCGGATTTTGTCGAGTTCCAGCACCTCTCCAACCCCGACCGCGCGGGTGATCGCGTTGGATTGTGGGTGATGGCCAGCCTCGTCCCAGGTCAGTTGCCCCGCTTCGACCAAAGCGGCGACGATGGAATGGTCTGTGGTCAAAAGTTCCGCCTCGCCGTCGCGCAGCCGATATAGCCGACTGTCCCCGGCCCAAAGTGCGCCGAAATGACCATTGGCCAGAAACAGCACGACCACAGTAGCCCCCATCACGGTGCTGCGCTTGTCGGCCTCGGCCAGTATGGTTTCATGCGCCGATTGCAAAGCGTTGCGCACCATCTGCATCTTGTCCGCCGGGGACATGCCGGGGGGCAACAGGGCGATGCAGTCCACCACCATCCGGCTGGCGTAATCGCCGCCCTCGTGCCCGCCCATCCCATCCGAGACGACCCAGATCTGCTGATCCGGCAGAACCAGAATGCTGTCTTCATTGATTTTCCGGACCCGCCCGACATGGGTTTTTGCGTTGAACCTGACCCCGCCATTCCGAATGTTCATCAGCCCTGTCCCATGCCAATCTCTTCAAACAGATCAAAGTCCATCCCGGCCCGGCCGGACCAGAATGGCGCGTCCATATCGAACAATGCTGCCGCAGTCTGGCCGGTTGGCAGCCGGGGCCAAAGTCCGATCCGGACCTGCCCATCAACAATGGTGCTCCACGCCCCCGCTGTGCCCAATTGCGCCGGGCCAAGCCCCAGCGCCAGATCGGCCAGTGCGGCATCGGGCGCAGAGTCGATCAGGACAAATCCACCGTCGGCCCCAAAAGTCCGGCCGGTAGGCACTGGTGGCAGGGGGGCAATTGCAGCAAGCGCATCAGACAGCCCATCGCGGGTCATATCGTCGCCAAGGGACGCCAGGGCCAAGTGCTCAAGTTCGGCCAGCACCGGGCTTTGGCGGGCCAGATCGTGCAAGGGCGAGGCGGCGCTGCAAAGCCCGACGAGCGTCAGCGGAAACTGCCGCCCGACCCGGTCAACCGAAGGCATCAGCACCCCCATCACCCCACTGCCCCCGGCCACGCCGGGCGGCAACACGAACCGCCAGACCGGGGCCGTCATATAGCAATCGTCATAGCGGTCGGCCAACAACCGGCGACTGGTCAGCATTGCGGCCTGCAGCCACCCGTCCCAGACCGTCACAAATTCCTGTGCCACCCGCAGCCGAAAGAAATCCCCAAGGCTGGGCATTTTACCGAAGGCGCCAAACTGCCCTTGCGCTTCGCCCTGCATCACAGCGACGACGGGCAAGAGAAATCGGACAGGGCCGCCAGCGCGAACGGGTTGATCACCGATCCCGATTGCAGATCAAACATCGCGATCCGCCCCCCGATGCTAAAAATCAGCCGCTTGCGGTCGGACACATTGGTGTCGCGCACCTGTGCGGCGTCAAATAGCCGGAACAGACCCCAAGGCCCTTCTTTGGTCCAGACACTTTCAGTGCCGTCAATCGGCGGCCCGATCCCGACCCGGGCCAGCCCGACATCGCCGGGCCAGTTAAAGGCGGTGGGCAAGGGCTGGCCAGAGTTCTGGTAGTAATCCAGCAATTGCCCGTCGATCTCCAGACTGGCCACATTGGCATTGGGGTCCAGCGAGTAAGGCGTGATCTGGAAGGTGATCTTGGGGTCTGCCCCGGTAGCAAAGAACGCCTCTTTGATCTCGGCTGCGGCCTGAAACTGCGCCAAGACCGCGGGCGAAATGCCCAGTTCGGCGGTATTCACCGGCTTCCAGGTCCAGGGCCTTGTGCGGGTATCAACCAGATCGACCAGATTTTCCTGATAGAACGTGTCGATCAGCCCGCCGGGGCCAAAGAGTTTCTGAAAATCGGCCATCCCCACATCGGCGGGCGAGGTGCGGTCGAACGGATAGCGCGCGTCGATCGCCTGGGTGCAGAACGGCAATACGTTGGCTTGCCAGGCGGCATTGATCCCGGCCCGCGTGCCGTCGGCGGTGATCCCGGCCCCGCTGGTGGTGATCTGCGCCGACCACCGGGCCAATGGCCCCTCGATCCGGCCGGCGGATTCCTGAAACCGCAGCAATGCGGCGCCGCCGGTGGCGTTGGTCGCTTCGCTATTGCCAAAGGAAAGCCGGTTCAGTTCTTGATAGACCTCGGTCAGCGAGCCCATCAGCAGGTCCAGTTGCGACGGTTGCCCTTCGGGCCGGGCGACCAGTGTGTGCAGCCACGCAAAGCGTTCCTCGACATAGCTGCCCGGTTCTGGTGGGGGCGGGGCCCCGGTCGCTTCGGCGTTGCGGCGTAGCGCCTCGAACAAGATGCGGGTGCGGACGCTCGTGCTGTCCAACACATCATCCAGTGCTACCTCACCTATGGTAGACGCGGCCGCACCGGCGTCGACCGGAGCGTTAACCCGGGTGAGTGCCGTCTCGGTATCCACCGCATTCAGGATATAGACGATGGGAGATGTCGGCCCGGACAGGATATTGGTGACCTCAACCGCATGGCTCAGGCTTTCCAGCGGGATGATGTCTATGTCACCCATGATGGTGTCATAGCGGTTGATGTAATCGGTGTAGTACAGATCAAGCACATTCTTGGTCAGTTCAGCCAGGGCAGCCTCGGTTTGGGCGGCCTCGCCGCGCGGCCCCAGCACCCAGCTGTCGCGCTGAATCCGCTCGGCTACGCCCAACGCCTCGGCCTTGAAGACGGTGTTGAAACCCGCGTAGGTGAATATCCCCTCGATCCCATCCGACAGCTGTTTGCCAGAAGACCGCACCATGGCCCGCGCGATGGCAGGGCCGCCGATCTCGGTTAGCCGCCATTGCGGCAGGGCGGCGGCGGCGGCACTGTTGATGATACCCGCATAGACCCGCTGCGCCAGTGGTTGTTCGGCCAGTATCCCCTGCACCTGATCGACCAAAGCGCCGTTCAATTCGACCTTTTGCATCGGCTGGTTCAGAAGCGCGCGCAAGTGAAAGGCCAGATCGTCGCGCAGCTGCTGCCGGTCCGCACCGGGATAGGACACTTCCCAATCAACCTGCATCCAGTCCATGATCAGGTCATTGTCCATCGGCCCGAGCAGTCCCAGCATGAGATAGGCTTTCAGCCCTTCATACAGCAGATCGCCATTGTTGATGTTACCCTGCAATTGTTCCTCGACCCGCAGAATCAGGCGGGGCAACATGTGCTGGTTCAGCGCGGCGCGATAGGTCTGGCCTGCCTGATTGGCCATGATGTCGCCCTGATACAGGCCCCATGTCATCGACCGGGCCGGGGCACCGGGATCGGGCCGTGTATCATCGACCATGACCGGAACCGGGTTGACCGGCATATCGCGCAGGGTGTTCAGCGCGTCCACGATCGACGGCAAATCAGTGTCGCCAATCGGGTTGCCGGGGATTTGCGCGGCAAGGGCGGTGTATTGGGCGATGCTGGTATCAACATCTTTCATCAATTGCTGGTTGCCAAAATAGCTGCGGGTCCAGAGCGCGCCCGTGGTTCCGGCAAAAAGAATCGTGGCGGCAATCGCACCGCGCTTGGTCCAGCGATAGCGCCGCTCGACCTTGTCATCAGCCGACACAAGCCCCGCCTCGGGGAACACCACATCGTTGAACAGCCTGGTCAGGAAAAAGCTGCGCCCGGTGCCACGCCCCGACCCGATGGCCTGCCGCCCGATGCCAAAAGTGCGCGCCATGCCCATCATCAGCCGGTCAATCGGCGTGCCCTCCTGAGTGCCGGAGGTGAAATAAACACCCCGCAGCATGTGCCGCTCTTCGAAACGGTTATCCTGAAACGCCTCGGCCAGAAATGCGCGCGCAACGGCCCGCACCGAAGCGACTTGAGAAGGGAACCCTGCGATCAGGCTGCGCCGCTGATGGTCCGTCTCGGTCTGCATCCGTTCCAGCAGATTGGCGTTCAGCTGACCAAGCAGGGCCGCAAATTCATCGTCAAACATGGCGATGGGCGAGGCTTCCTTTTTCGTAGTGTCCAACGGCAGGGTAAAGCCCCAGACCTGTTCGCGTTCCTCTTTGCCGTAGCTGTCGAAATACTCGCTGAACCCCGCAATCATGTCGGCCTTGGTAAACAGCACATAGACCGG